>NZ_JAHBDR010000022.1:0-147281 GCF_019956575.1 Pseudomonas sp. A-R-19 | reverse complement strand
ACTTTCAGGTCCATAGGTTTCAGCTCTCGCCACGGCATGGTCAGATCCTCGGAATCGACCAGTGCCAGTTAAAGACTGTTACCTATGTGCTTGAACTGTTTTGTTACCTATGTGGGTGAGTCATACCGGCGAGACCTTTTGGTTCCTTTTGGGGCGTTTGCCAAAAGGGACTCGCCGTAAGGGCGAAACCATAAGTCGCCGTTACCGCAGAAACGGATATGTACTCAATCACCCAAGAACATGGTCGGCCCAGAGGCCGCCAAGATACACAAACTGACAGCGCCGTCAGTTAGCCGTCACCCTCCTGACCACCAAACAGGTTTATAAAGGAAACTCCCCTTCGACCCAAAACCCAGCCCCGGCGCCCCACTCGCATGCGAATCCAGAAAACACCCGCCCTGCTCGTCGCCCTTCTGATCGTCCTGGCAGCGCTGGGCCTGTGGTATGCCACCAAACCGGCCAAGGCCAAACTCGCCGCCCCCAGCGCCATCCCGGTGCGCGTGGTCGCCGTTGCCGAAAAAGACGTCCCCCGCTTCGTCAGCGGCATCGGCTCGGTCCTGTCCCTGCACAGCGTCGTGGTCCGCCCGCAAATCGACGGCATCCTCACCAAAATCATGGTCAAGGAAGGCCAACTGGTGAAAAAAGGTGACCTGCTGGCCACCATCGACGACCGGTCGATCCGCGCCAGCCTCGACCAGGCCCGGGCACAACTGGGCGAAAGCCAGGCACAACTGCAAGTGGCGCTGGTCAACCTCAAGCGCTACAAACTGCTCAGCGTCGACGACGGCGTGTCCAAGCAGACCTACGATCAGCAACAGGCGCTGGTCAACCAGCTCAAAGCCACCGCCCAGGGCAACCAGGCGTCGATTGACTCCGCCGAGGTACAGCTTTCCTACACACAAATTCGCTCACCGGTCAGTGGTCGTGTCGGCATTCGCACAGTCGACGAAGGCAACTTCCTGCGCATGACCGACACCCTGGGTCTGTTTACCGTGACCCAGATCGACCCGATCGCCGTGGAATTTTCCCTGCCACAGCAAATGCTGCCGACCTTGCAGGGCCTGATAAACGATCCGCAGCGCGCCCAGGTCAAGGCCTACATCGGTGCCGACACCGACGGCGAAACCGGCAACCTGCTCGGCGAAGGCCACTTGACCCTGATCGACAACCAGATCAGCGCCAACACCGGCACCATCCGCGCCAAGGCCGAGTTCGACAATCCCGGGCAGAAGCTCTGGCCGGGCTTGCTGGTGACGGTAAAGATTCAGACAGCGCTGGATAAAAATGCACTGGTCGTACCGCCCAACGTCGTACAGCGTGGCCTGGATCAACATTTCGTCTATCGCCTCAATGGCGACAAAGTCGAAACCGTGCCCGTGCAAATGGTCTATCAGGACAGTGGCCAGAACATCATCAAGGGCGTGCAGCCGGGTGACAAACTGGTCAGCGATGGCCAGTCGCGCCTCAAGCCCGGTTCGACGGTGCAGGTGCTGACCGATCCACCGCAAGTGGTGCAATCGGAGCCAACACCATGAAGGGCCATGGTTCGGTTTCAGCCTGGTGCATCGATCACCCGGTCGCCACCATTCTGCTGACCTTTGCCCTGGTGCTGCTGGGCGTGATTGCTTTCCCGCGTCTGCCCATCGCGCCTCTGCCGGAAGCGGAATTCCCGACCATCCAGGTGGCCGCGCAACTGCCCGGGGCCAGCCCGGAAACCATGGCGTCGTCGGTAGCCACGCCCCTTGAAGTGCAGTTCAGCGCCATCCCCGGCGTGACCCAGATGACCTCGAGCAGCGCGCTCGGCTCGACCAACCTGACCCTGCAATTCACCCTCGACAAGAGCATCGACACCGCCGCCCAGGAAGTCCAGGCAGCAATCAACACCGCCGCCGGCAAGCTGCCCAAGGACATGCCGAACCTGCCGACCTGGCGCAAGGTCAACCCGGCCGACAGCCCGGTGCTGATCCTCAGCGTCAACTCCTCGTTGATGCCGGGCCCGGAGCTCAGCGACTTGACGGAAACCCTGTTGTCCCGTCAGCTCAGTCAGGTCGACGGTGTAGGCCAGGTCTCCATCACCGGTCAGCAACGTCCGGCGATTCGTGTGCAAGTGTCCGCCGATAAACTGGCGGCGATTGGCCTGACCCTGGCCGACATTCGCCTGGCCATCCAGCAAACCAGCCTCAACCTGGCCAAGGGTGCGCTGTACGGGGAGTCGAGCATCTCGACCCTGTCCACCAACGACCAGTTGTTCCATCCCGACGAATACAGCCAACTGATCGTTTCCTACAAGGATGGCGCACCGGTTCACCTCAAGGATGTCGCCAAAGTCGTCAACGGTTCGGAAGATGCCTACGTCCAGGCCTGGGCAGGCTCGCAACCGGGGGTCAACCTGGTGATCTTCCGCCAGCCGGGGGCCAACATCGTCGAGACCGTCGACCGCATTCAGGCGGCGTTACCGGCGCTGGAAGCGATGTTGCCCGCCTCGGTGCAGGTCAAGGTGCTGATCGACCGCACCCAGACCATCCGCGCTTCGCTGCATGAAGTGGAAATCACCTTGCTGATTGCCATCATGCTGGTGGTGGCGGTGATGGCGTTGTTCCTGCGCCAGCTGTCGGCCACGTTGATTGTGTCGGCGGTGCTGGGTGTGTCGCTGATCGCCAGTTTTGCCCTGATGTATGTGATGGGCTTCAGCCTGAACAACCTGACGCTGGTGGCGATCGTGGTGGCCGTGGGGTTTGTGGTCGACGATGCGATCGTGGTGGTGGAGAACATTCACCGCCATCTGGAGGCCGGTGACGGCATGCGCGAGGCCGCGATCAAAGGCGCCGGCGAAATCGGTTTCACCGTGGTGTCGATCAGTTTCTCGCTGGTGGCTGCGTTCATTCCACTGCTGTTCATGGGTGGCGTGGTCGGGCGGTTGTTCAAGGAGTTCGCCCTGACTGCCACCTCGACCATCATGATTTCGGTGGTGGTCTCCCTGACGTTGGCACCGACGCTGGCGGCGCTGTTCATGCGCGCGCCGGCGCATCACGCCCACGACAAACCGGGCTTCGGTGAGCGTCTGTTGGCGTGGTACGAAAAAGGCCTGCGCCGTGCCCTCGCCCACCAGAAAACCATGATCGGTGTGTTCGCTTTATCGCTGGCTCTGGCTGTCGCCGGTTACATCTTCATTCCCAAGGGGTTCTTCCCGATACAGGACACCGGTTTCGTCCTCGGCACCACTGAAGCTGCTGCCGATATTTCCTACGGCGACATGGTGAAAAAACACCTGGCGATGGCCGAAATCGTCGCTGCCGATCCCGCTGTCGAAACGTTTTCACATTCCGTCGGTGTCTCGGGCAGCAACCAGACCATCGCCAACGGCCGCTTCTGGATCACCCTGAAAAAACGCAGTGACCGCGATGTCTCGGCCAGCGAGTTCATCGACCGGATTCGCCCGCAACTGATGAAAGTTCCGGGCATTGTCCTGTACCTGCGCGCAGGGCAAGACATCAACCTCAGCTCTGGCCCGAGTCGTGCGCAGTATCAATATGTGCTCAAGAGCAATGACGGCGCGACCCTCAGCACCTGGACCCAGCGCCTGACAGAAAAACTGCGCGCCAACCCGGCCTTTCGCGACATCTCCAATGACCTGCAACTGGGCGGCAGCATCACCCACATCAGCATCGACCGCAGCGCCGCAGCCCGTTTCGGCCTGACCGCCAGCGACGTCGACGAGGCGCTGTACGATGCGTTCGGTCAGCGCCAGATCAACGAATTCCAGACTCAGGTCAATCAATACAATGTGATCCTGGAACTGGACACCAAGCAGCGCGGCAAGGCCGAAAGCCTCAACTATTTCTACCTGCGTTCGCCCCTGAGTGGGGAAATGGTGCCGCTGTCGGCCTTGGCCAGGTTCGATGCACCGACCGTCGGCCCGCTGTCCATCGCCCATGACGGCATGTTCCCCGCCGCCAATCTGTCGTTCAACCTGGCCCCCGGCGTAGCGTTGGGCGATGCGGTGATCATGCTCAACCAGGCCAAGGCCGACATCGGCATGCCGGCCGCCATCAGCGGTAATTTCCAGGGCGCGGCCCAGGCGTTCCAGAGTTCGCTGGCCAGCCAGCCGTGGCTGATCCTCGCGGCGCTGGTGGCGGTGTACATCATTCTCGGTGTGCTCTACGAGAGCTTCGTGCACCCGCTGACGATCATTTCGACCTTGCCGTCGGCGGGCCTCGGCGCGGTGATCATGCTGTGGATCTGCGGTCAGGACTTTTCGATCATGGCCTTGATCGGGCTGGTGCTGTTGATTGGTATCGTCAAGAAAAACGGCATCCTGATGATCGACTTCGCCCTCGAAGCGCAGCGCAATGGCGGGCTGTCGCCTGAAGAAGCGATCTTCAAGGCCTGTATCACGCGGTTCCGGCCGATCATCATGACCACCCTCGCCGCCCTGCTCGGCGCCCTGCCGCTGATGCTCGGCTACGGCACCGGCGCCGAACTGCGCCAGCCGTTGGGGATCGCTGTGGTCGGCGGTTTGCTGGTGAGCCAGGCGCTGACGCTGTTCACCACGCCGGTCATATACTTGTGGCTGGAGCGGTTATTTCATAGGCACACTCTCTCACCAGCACCTCCGCCCGTACCGGCGCTGGCGACCACAGACTGAGGCGGGGTCATGCGCGTCCTGATTATCGAAGACGAGGAAAAAACCGCGGATTATCTGCACCGCGGTCTGACGGAACAGGGTTACACCGTGGACCTGGCGCGGGATGGGGTCGAAGGCCTGCACCTGGCGCTGGAGAGCGACTACGCGGTGATCGTCCTCGACGTGATGTTGCCGGGCCTGGACGGCTTCGGCGTGTTGCGCGCCTTGCGTGCACGCAAGCAAACCCCGGTGATCATGCTCACCGCCCGCGAGCGTGTGGAGGACCGCATCAAGGGCCTGCGTGATGGCGCCGATGATTACCTGGGCAAGCCGTTTTCCTTCCTTGAACTGGTGGCGCGCCTGCAAGCGCTGACCCGGCGCAGCGGTGGTCATGAACCGGTGCAGGTGAGCATCGCCGACCTGTGGATAGATTTGATCAGCCGCAAGGCGACCCGAGGTGGCGCACGGCTGGACCTGACCGCCAAGGAGTTTTCGCTGCTCAGTGTGCTGGCCCGGCGCCAGGGTGAAATCCTCTCGAAAACCGCCATTGCCGAGATGGTCTGGGACATCAATTTCGACAGCGACGCCAACGTCGTCGAAGTCGCGATCAAACGCTTGCGGGCCAAACTCGACGGGCCGTTCGAAGAGAAATTGCTGCACACCATTCGTGGCATGGGTTATGTACTGGAGAGCCGTGGTGTCCAGTAACTCGATCGCGCTGCGCCTCAGTGGGATGTTCACGCTGGTGGCGCTTTTAGTCTTTCTGCTGATCGGCTGGGCGTTGTACCAACAGGTCGACAAGGGCCTGGGCCTGCTGCCCGAAGCTGAACTCGATGCGCGCTACAGCGTGCTCGAATCCACGGTCGGCCGTTACGGCACGCCCGAGCATTGGGTGAAGATCAACAACAAGCTCAATCTGCTGAGCGAAGAAGACAAACGCATCAGTTTCTGGATCATCAGCGGCGATCCACCTTTCGAATACGGCAACCTGACCCCACAGATCCGCGCCTTTGCCCAAGGACCGCTGGGCACGCGCGATATGCATCTGCCGGATCACCCCTATCCGCTGAAAGTGCTGGTCAGCGAGTTCCCGGCCAAGGACCAGCGCCCGCCCCTGCGCTTCATGATCGCCATTGATACCGAGACGTTTTTCCACACCCAGCATCAGTTGCTGATCGCACTGATCAGCCTGGCAATCGTCGGCGTATTACTGGCCTCGGCACTGGGTTACTGGGTGGCTCGGATCGGCCTCAAGCCGCTGATCAAACTGTCCCAGGAAGCCCAGCGCCTGGCCCCGCCGTTGCGGTCGGGGCGCCTGCGCTTGTCACCGTTGCCGCCGGAACTCGATCAATTCGTCAGCTCGTTCAACTCGACCCTGGAACGGGTTGAGCAAGCCTACTCACGCCTTGAATCGTTCAATGCCGACGTCGCCCACGAACTGCGCTCGCCACTGACCAACCTGATCGGCCAGACCCAGGTCGCACTGACCCGCGGACGCTCCGCCGAGCATTACTTCGAAGTGCTGCAATCGAACCTCGAGGAGCTTGAGCGGCTGCGCTCGATCATCAACGACATGCTGTTCCTCGCCAGCGCCGATCAGGGCAGCAAGGCGACAAAGCTCACCTCGACCTCGCTGGCCGATGAGGTGGCCACGACCCTGGAATATCTGGATTTCATACTCGAAGACGCCCAGGTCCAGGTTGAGGTCAGTGGTGATGCGCAAGTGCGTATCGAGATCGCCCATCTGCGCCGGGCGCTGATCAATCTGCTGAACAACGCGGTGCAGCACACCGCCCCCGGGCAGGTGATTCAGGTGCACATAGAGAACGCAGGGGACCAGGTCAGCATTGGCGTCGCCAACCCCGGTTCGCCGATTGACAGTGAACACCTGCCACGGCTGTTCGAGCGCTTCTACCGGGTCGATGCATCACGCAGCAACAGCGGCCACAACCATGGCCTTGGGCTGGCCATCGTCAAGGCTATTGCGTTGATGCATGGTGGGGATGTGTTTGTACGCAGTGACCATGGAATGAATACGTTCGGGATTCATCTTCCCGTCTGACTCCCCCAATCCCTTGTGGTGAGGGGGCTTGCCCCCGTTCGGTGGCGAAGCCGCCGTAAATCCGGTATGCCGGGTGAATCAGGTCAATCGCGGTCGCAGGTTTTGGGGCTGCTGCGCAGCCCGACGGGGGCAAGCCCCCTCGCCACAGAAAAGCGCCTGGCATCACAACTATTGCCGTAGCCGCAACAGTCCTTTCATGAATCCGCTCTTTTTCCCCTCGCCTCATATCCTTATCTTTGCCCGCACCAAACAGCACTTGCCAAGCAAGAAGGTTTTAAAGATGTCCAACAGTATGGGTATTGCCAGCGCTTTCGTTTTGTCCTCTTTGTTCCTGTCGCCATTGGCGATGGCGGAAGAATCGCAGACTTTCGTCGCGCATAACACCGCACGCGCTGCAGCGTTCGAAGAGCATCAGATCGAGATGACGGCCAAGGCTGCGCAAGACGCCCAAGCCCCGCAAGCATCCAGCACTCAGGCCCGGTCAGGGGCCGAGAAAGACAGCTGATCCGCACCTGTCATACCTGTTTCTCTCGACACTTTTCATCGGCTCTTCCCTTTGAAAAGTTGTCTTCAAAGCCGCTGCTATCAGCGGCTTTTTTTATAGTTCTTCACGCTATCCGGGGAGCCGTAGGAGCCGGCTTGCCGGCGATGGACTCAAGTGCGCCGCGTTCATCCAGTTCATACGCGTTATCGTTAACGACCATCGCTGCGATGCGGCGACCCGACAAGCCAGCTCCTACAGGGCAATTTTTGCAACGAAAGTCACTACCCCCACGCCATTGATCAATCGTTCGAGTAACAGGAACGATTCATTCGGCTGCTGCGTTTATGCAACTACGCTTACAACGTCCCTTTAGCAGACGTCAGCCCTATGACCCCAAGCCGCACCCCGCATTTTCAAGGCCCGCCCGGGCGACCCGAAATCATGGTGATCTTCGGCAGCACCCTGACTGTGATCTCGATCCTGTGCATCGTCACTTTCCTGCTGATCCGCGAACACGCCTACGCCCAGCAGACCGCCACACGCAGCGCAACCACCATTGCGCAACTGATCGATGCCGATGTCCTGCGTACGGTCGAACTCTACGATATGACCTTGCAGGGCCTGATTGCCGCTGCCCAACGGGATGACATTAAGCAGGTTTCGCCGCAGATCCGTCATCTGGTGCTGTTCGACCGCTCCACCACCGCGCGCTACAAGGGTGACATCCTGCTGCTGGACAAGCACGGCGACGTGCTGGCCGACTCCTCATTGATCGAACCGAAACCGGGCAACTTCGCTGACCGCGATTATTTCCTGGCCCACGCCTTCAATCGTGACACCGGCATGTTTATCAGCCGACCGTTCAAGCCGCGTTGCGACTGCGACGACAGCGACGAATGGCGCATCAGTTTCAGCCGGCGCATTTCCTCGCCCACGGGTGAGTTTCTGGGGGTCGCAGTAGCCTCGATGCGCATGAGCTACTTCGACCAGCTGTTCAACAGCCTCGACATCGGCACTGGCAGTACGCTGGCCATCATCAACGATGACGGGGTTCTCCTGGCGCAGAAACCGCACCGGGAACAAAACTCCATCGGCAAGAGCTTCTCCAGCCGGCCCAACGTCATTCGCATGCTGCAAGAGCGCAGCGGTACCTTCGAAAGTGTATCGAGCGTCGACCATCAACGGCGCCTGTACACCTTTTCCCGGGTCGGTAATCTACCCCTGACCGTCATCGTGGCCCTTTCTATCGACGAGGTGTTTGCCACCTGGAACCGCACGGCCTATGTGATCAGCGGTGCTACCGGGGTTTTGTGCATCGGTTTGTTGTGTTTGACCTGGCTGCTCTGCCGCGAGCTGCGCCTGCGCCAACATGCCGAGCAGGAGTTGTCGCAACTGGCGGCCACCGATGCCTTGACCGGCGTGGCCAACCGTAGATCCCTTGATCAGGCCCTGCGCCATGAATGGTTTCGTGCGCAGCGCAGCGGCAAGCCGTTATCGCTGCTGATGGTCGATGCCGATCACTTCAAGGCCTTCAACGATCGGCACGGGCATCAGGCTGGCGACGAAGCGTTAAGGGCATTGGCCGAGGTCATCAGCGCCAATGTCCATCGCGCCACAGACCTGGTGGCTCGCTATGGTGGCGAGGAGTTTTCGGTCGTCCTGGCCGAAACCGACAGTGAAGGCGCGAAGCAGATTGCCGAGCAGATCCGCGAGGCGGTGCAAAAACTGCCGCTGGTGGACGTCGCAGAGCCGCCGATGAGCGTAAGTATTGGCATTGCCACCTGGACGGCGGCCAGCGATATCAACCTGGAGCAATTGCTGTTCAATGCGGACAAGGCGTTGTATCAGGCCAAGGATGGGGGGCGTAACCGGGTGGTGTGCGCCAGTTGAAATCCTGGCTGAATCAACTGACCTCTTCGCGGGCAAGCCCGCTCCCACATGGGAATGCAATCCTCTGTGGGAGCGGGCTTGCTCGCGAAGAGGCCTGTAGGGCAATACAAACTTCGAAACATAAAAAAAGGCCACCCGAAGGTAGCCTTTAAAAAACTAGAGAGGTTTTTTGCTTACACGGCCGCAACCGGACGCATGTAAGAGATCGGTGCAGTGCTGGCGTCTTCGAACGTCACGACTTCCCAGGCATCTGTCTGCTCAATCAACTTGCGCAGCAGCTGGTTGTTCAGTGCGTGGCCGGACTTGAAGCCCTTGAACTCACCAATCAGGCTATTGCCCAGCAGGTAGAGGTCACCAATTGCATCGAGAATCTTGTGCTTCACGAATTCGTCTTCATAGCGAAGGCCGTCTTCGTTCAGTACGCCATCGGCGTCGACCACAATAGCGTTTTCAACACTGCCGCCGAGTGCGAGGTTGTGCTTGCGCAGGTACTCGATGTCACTCATGAAACCAAAGGTACGGGCGCGGCTGACTTCTTTTACGAACGAAGTGCTGGAAAAATCCACGCTTGCACTTTGGGTGCGGTCACGGAAAACCGGGTGATCGAAATCGATCTCGAAGCTCACCTTGAATCCTTCGAAAGGGACGAAAGTAGCGCGCTTGTCGCCATCTTCCACTGTCACTTCCCGCAGGATGCGGATGAACTTCTTGGCGGCGTCCTGTTCTTCCAGGCCAGCCGATTGAATCAGGAATACGAAAGGTCCAGCGCTACCATCCATGATCGGGACTTCGGACGCGGAGAGCTCGACGTAGGCGTTATCGATGCCCAGGCCTGCCATGGCCGAGAGCAGGTGCTCTACCGTGTCCACTTTGACGTCACCGTTAACGAGCGTGGTCGACATAGTGGTTTCACCAACGTTTTCCGCGCGGGCAGGAATCTGCACCACGGGGTCGAGGTCGGCGCGACAAAACACAATGCCGGTGTCGACAGGCGCTGGCTTGAGGGTCAGGTAGACCTTCTCCCCGGAGTGCAGGCCGACACCTGTGGCACGGATAATATTCTTCAGGGTGCGTTGTTTAATCATGGCATGGGCCGCTTCAGCGCAAATTGCGAACTGGTATCAACAAAGGCTGGCGATGATAGCAGACCAGACCTTTGCTGAACACCAATCACCCTAATACCCCTGATACATTTCATCAATCGGCCTGGCGACGCAGGAAAGCCGGGATGTCCAGGTAGTCCAGGTCATCTTGCGGATTCATCTTCGCGGCAGTCGCAGCACCGGCCTGGGCCTGGTTGCGCATGACGGTCGGACGGTCCAGGTCACGGTAGTTCACCGCTGGAGCTTCCTGACGAACAGGGGCCTGTTGTTGTGGCTGTGCAGCCATCGAGGTGTGGACGGTGTTGTCGATGACCTTCACAGGCTTCTCGATTTTAGCGCCCAGACCGGTTGCAACGACAGTCACGTGCAGCTCGTCGCGCATGTCCGGATCGATAACGGTACCGACCTTGACCATCGCGTGCTCGGAAGCGAATGCCTCGATGATGCTACCCACGTCGGAGTACTCACCCAGGGACAGATCCGGACCGGCGGTAATGTTTACCAGGATGCCGCGAGCGCCTTGCAGGTTCACGTCTTCCAGCAGCGGGTTGCGAATGGCCGCTTCGGTGGCCTCGCGCGCACGGTTCGGACCGCTGGCGCAGCCAGTGCCCATCATTGCCATGCCCATTTCGCTCATCACGGTACGCACGTCGGCGAAGTCGACGTTGATCATGCCCGGACGCTTGATGATGTCGGAGATACCGCGAACGGCACCGGCCAGTACATCGTCTGCCTTGGCGAAAGCCGACAGCAGGCTGGCGTCTTTACCGAGGATGGTCAGCAGCTTCTCGTTGGGAATGGTGATCAACGAGTCGACGCTTTCAGACAGCAGACGGATGCCTTCGTCGGCGATCTGCATGCGCTTGCGGCCTTCGAACGGGAACGGACGGGTCACCACCGCAACGGTGAGGATCCCCATTTCCTTGGCCACTTCGGCGATGATCGGCGCAGCACCGGTACCGGTACCACCGCCCATGCCAGTGGTGATGAACACCATGTTGGTGCCCTGCAGGACTTCGGCAATACGCTCACGGTCTTCCAGAGCGGCCTGACGGCCAACTTCAGGGTTGGCGCCAGCGCCCAGACCCTTGGTCACGCCGGTGCCCAGTTGCAGGATGGTCCGCGCGCCGATGGATTTCAGCGCCTGGGCATCAGTGTTGGCGCAGATGAACTCGACGCCTTCAATGTTGCTCTTGACCATGTGGTTGACAGCGTTGCCGCCGCCACCGCCGACACCGATAACTTTAATTACCGGGCTTGCGGGGATGTTGTCTACGAGTTCGAACATTTTCCCTCTCCTTTACATTCTCTAGTTTTTTCGCCTACTGCGTGCTTCGGTGTAACGGTGTTTCGGTAAATCTTCAGAAGTTGCCCTGGACCCACTTCTTCAAGCGGTCCAGCAGCGGAGCCTGTGGCTCTTCATTGCTGTAGTTGTCGCGGCTGCCGATGCCCGAGAACGAGATGCCGTCGGACTGCTTCTGCAGGCCGTACATCAACAGGCCTACGCCAGTGGAATAGATCGGGTTGCGCACTACGTCATCCAGGCCTTTCACGCCGTGAGGCACGCCCAGGCGCACCGGCATGTGGAAGATTTCCTCGGCCAGTTCAGTGGCGCCTTCCATCTTCGCGGTACCGCCGGTCAGCACGATGCCGGCCGGGATCAGGTCTTCGTAGCCGCTGCGGCGCAGTTCGGCCTGGATCAGCGTGAACAGTTCGTCGTAGCGCGGCTCGACCACTTCGGCCAGGGCCTGGCGGGACAGCTCGCGCGGCGGACGGTCGCCAACGCTTGGCACCTTGATGGTTTCACCGGCACCGGCCAGTTTGGCCAGGGCGCAGGCGTAGCGAATCTTGATTTCTTCGGCGTACTGGGTCGGGGTGCGCAACGCCATGGCGATGTCGTTGGTCACCTGGTCACCGGCAATCGGGATCACGGCGGTGTGACGGATCGCGCCTTCGGTGAAGATCGCGATGTCGGTGGTACCACCACCGATGTCCACCAGGCACACGCCCAGCTCTTTCTCGTCGTCGGTCAGTACCGAATACGCGGAAGCAAGCTGCTCGAGAATGATGTCGTCGATTTCCAGACCGCAGCGGCGCACGCATTTTTCAATGTTCTGAGCGGCGTTGACGGCGCAGGTGACCACGTGGACCTTGGCTTCCAGACGCACGCCGGACATGCCCAGCGGTTCGCGGACGCCTTCCTGGTTATCGATTACGTAATCCTGCGGCAGGGTGTGCAGCACGCGCTGGTCAGCCGGGATCGCCACGGCCTGGGCAGCGTCGAGCACGCGTTCAAGGTCCGCCGAGCTGACTTCGCGATCACGAATCGCCACGATGCCGTGGGAGTTCAGGCTGCGGATGTGATTGCCGGCCACGCCGACGAACGCCGAGTGAATGCGGCAACCAGCCATCAGCTGCGCTTCTTCGATGGCGCGCTGGATCGATTGCACTGTGGACTCGATGTTCACCACCACGCCTTTTTTCAGGCCACGGGACGGATGGGTACCGATCCCGACGATTTCCAGCGTGCCGTCGTCCGCGACCTCGCCTACCAGCGCCACCACCTTGGAGGTGCCGATATCGAGACCGACGATCATTTTGCCGCTTTGCACGTTTGCCATGGGTCCTGCCTCTTCTTAATTCTTCGCGACAGCGGGTTGGGCTGCCGTGGGCGCTACAGGTTCCCGCCAGCCAACAGCGAGGCCGTTGGCGTAGCGCAGATCGATGCGCGCAATGTTCGTAATCTGTTCTTTGAGCGTCTTGTCATAGATGGCGATAAAGCGGCGCATCTTTTCCACCAGGTTGCCGCGGCCAAGCAGCAGTTCGATTCCCGGGCCGGCACTGCCGGGGCCGGTGGTCAGGAACCAGCTGCCGCGTTCACGCAACTCCAGGCGTGCAATCGAGAAGCCCAGAGGCCGGAGCATCTGACTCAACACCTGGTACTGCTGCATCACCTGCTGCTGGGCCCGCTGAGGCCCGAACAGCTGAGGCAAATGTTCGTAGTTCGCCAACTCACGCGGAGTGAAGGCCTGGCCCTGGTTGTTCAACAGCGACTCGTCGCCCCAACGGGCCACCGGCAGTTGTTCTTCCAGGCGGATCACCACTTGATCCGGCCATACCCTGCGCACTTCGGCGTGGGCAATCCATGGCATCTGTTCCAGCTCGGTGCGCATGCTCGCCAGGTCGATGGTGAAGAAGCTCGACGCCACGTATGGGGCGATTCGCTGCTGCACCGCTTGCTGGCTGATGTAACTCAAGTCGCCCTGCACGTTGATCTTGGTGATCGGCCGGTCGGCGTACGGCAACAAGCGTGTCGCGCCTTCGTAAGTACCGAACCCCAAGGCCACCAGCAGCACCGGCCAGAACAACGCTTTGAGAAAACCGAAGTTGGCTTTCGGCAGGCGCGCGGACATCGGCTCTTTGGCCACCATTCGGCTGGCACCCCGTGGCACCGGCTTGCGACCGGGCGATGCGGGGGGCTGATGTCTCAGCTGTGCGCCTTGCATACTCTTAACCTCTTGGTTCTTTATTGCCGGCAACGCTCTCGGCCAGAATGGCCAGGACCAGTTGCTGGAAATCCAGACCGGCGGCACGGGCCGCCATCGGCACCAGGCTGTGATCAGTCATGCCCGGTGCGGTGTTGACTTCCAGGAACCAGAACCGCCCTTCGGCGTCCTGCATCACGTCTGCCCTGCCCCAACCGGCGATACCCAGCGCTTCACAGGCTTTCGCCGTGAGGTCCATGAGTTCCTTTTCCTTGGCGCTGTCCAGCCCGCATGGAATGCGGTACTGGGTATCGTTGGCGATGTACTTGGCGTCGTAGTCGTAGAAGCTGTGCGTCGTGCCCAGGGCAATCGGTGGCAACACCTGGTCACGCAGGGTGGCGATGGTGAACTCCGGACCGTGAATCCATTGCTCGACCAACACTTGCGAATCGTAGGTACTGGCCGCTTTCCATGCGTCGATCAATTCAGACGCGGAACTCACTTTGGCCATCCCGATACTCGAACCTTCATGGGCCGGTTTGACGATCAAAGGGAAGCCCAGTTCCGTCGCCGCCGAAATACAATCGGCCTCGCTGCCGAGTACCGCGTGACGTGGCGTCGGAATGCCCAGGCTGTGCCAGACCTGCTTGGTGCGCAGTTTGTCCATGGCCAGGGCCGACGCCAGGATGCCGCTGCCGGTGTACGGAATGCCCAGGCATTCGAGCAGGCCCTGCATGCTGCCGTCTTCACCGCCACGACCGTGGAGGATGACGAAGGCGCGGTCGATCTTTTCGTTGAGCAGACGCTGCAGCAGGTCATCGCCCACGTCGAGGCCGAAGGCGTCCACACCGGCGCTTTGCAGTGCATCGAGCACCGCGTTGCCCGACTTCAGGGAGACCTCACGCTCGGCACTCTTGCCGCCGAACAGCACGGCGACGCGACCGAAGTCTTTCGGCGCGATGGTGGAGACCAGATTGGCGTAGGCAGCAGTCATTTCAACGTCCCCTTCTCCGGCGCGGCAACGGCACCGGCGAACAACTCGCTTTTCAACAGTTTTGGTGCGAGACCGCCGATATCACCGGCGCCCTGGCACAGCAGGATGTCGCCAGCGCGCAGCAGTGGCTTGACCACTGGCGCAAGGTCGACACCACGCTCGATGTAGATCGGGTCGAGCTGGCCACGCTGACGAATGCTGTTGCACAGCTTGCGGCTGTCGGCGCCCGGAATCGGCTCTTCGCCGGCCGGATAGACTTCCATCAGCAGCAGGACGTTGGCGTCGGCCAGCACATTGACGAAATCGTCGTACAGGTCGCGGGTACGGCTGTAACGGTGCGGCTGGTAGACCATCACCAGGCGGCGCTCCGGCCAGCCACCGCGAACGGCCTTGATCACGGCCGCGACTTCCGTCGGGTGGTGACCGTAGTCATCGACCAGCATCACGTTGCCGCCTTCCACCGGCAGTTCGCCGTAGACCTGGAAGCGTCGGCCGACCCCCTGGAACCCGGACAGGCCCTGGACGATGGCTTCATCGCTGACGCCTTCGTCGGTGGCGATGCAGATGGTCGCCAGCGAGTTCAGCACGTTGTGGTTGCCCGGCATGTTCACCGAAACATCCAGCGGCTCGCGGTCAGGGCGCAGCACGGTGAAGAAGGTCTGCATGCCTTGCTGGCGGACGTTGATGGCGCGCACGTCGCAGTCTTCGCCGAAGCCATAGGTGACCGTCGGACGCTTGACCTGCGGGAGGATTTCACGCACCACCGGATCGTCCAGGCACACCACCGCCAGACCGTAGAACGGCAGGTTGTGGAGGAATTCGACGAAAGTTTTCTTCAGTTTGTTGAAGTCACCGTCGTAGGTCGCCATGTGATCGGCGTCGATGTTGGTAACCACGGCCACCAGCGGCTGCAAGTGCAGGAAGCTGGCGTCGCTTTCGTCGGCCTCGGCGATCAGGTAGCGGCTGGTGCCGAGCTGGGCATTGGTGCCCGCGGCATTGAGGCGTCCACCGATGACGAACGTCGGGTCCAGGCCACCGGCGGCGAACACCGAAGCGATCAGGCTGGTGGTGGTGGTTTTGCCGTGGGTACCGGCAACGGCGATACCGTGGCGATAGCGCATCAGCTCAGCCAGCATCTCTGCACGCGGCACCACCGGAATACGGCGTTCCAGCGCGGTAGCGACTTCCGGGTTGGAGGTGTTTACGGCACTCGACACCACCAGCACGTCGGCGGCAGCGGCGTTCTCGGCGCGGTGGCCGATGAAGATCTGCGCCCCGAAGGATTCCAGGCGCTCGGTCACCGGCGAAGCCTTCAGGTCGGAACCGGAAACGGCATAACCCAGGTTCAGCAACACTTCGGCAATCCCGCACATGCCCACGCCGCCGATACCGACGAAGTGGATGCGACGGATACGGCGCATTTCCGGTTGTGGCATGGCTTTCTGACTCTCAACCATGGACCACCTCCAGGCAGCTATCGACCACGTTACGGGTGGCATCGGGTTTGGCCAGGCGGCGTGCCGCGGTAGCCATTTCGTTGAGTCGTTGTGGTTGCATCAGGACCTCTGTCAGGCGAGCGGCAAGATCCGCTGCGCCAGTCGTTCTTTGCGGCATCAGGAAGGCTGCGCCTTCACGGGCCAAATATTCGGCGTTGCGGGTCTGGTGATCGTCGATGGCGTGAGGCAAAGGCACCAGCATCGAGGGCAGACCGGCGGCGGCCAGTTCACTGATGGTCAGCGCGCCTGCGCGACACACCACCAGGTCGGCCCAGCTGTAGGCTTGGGCCATGTCTTTGATGAAGGGCTGCACCTGCGCCTCGACGCCAGCCGCGCGATAGCGCTCTGCAGTCACTTCATCGTGGTTTTTACCGGCCTGATGGAACACTTCCGGACGCAAGTCGGCAGCGACTTGCGACAGGGCTTCAGGCAGCAACTTGTTCAACGGTTCTGCGCCCAGGCTTCCGCCCAGGATCAGCAAACGCGCCTTGCGACCGGCCAGGGCAGGTCGCGATGTCTCGAGGAACAGCTCGGTGCGCACCGGATTACCCGTGGTCCGGCGGCTGTCCGACAGGGTAAAGGTGTCGGGGAACGCTTCACAGACTCGGGCGGCCAACGGCACCAGCAACCGATTGGCGGTACCGGCCACGGCGTTCTGTTCGTGAACGATCACCGGCACGCCGGCCAATTTGGCCGCGACGCCGCCAGGGCCGGTCACAAAGCCACCAAAGCCTACGACGCAGACCGGTTGCAGACGGCGAATGATCGCCCGTGCCTGCCAGACCGACTTGAACAACATGAACGGCGCCTTGAGCAGCGACAACTTGCCCTTGCCGCGCAGACCGCTGGCGTTGATCCGATGCAGCTCGATACCGGCCGCCGGCACCAGATCGTTCTCGATCCCACGCGGAGTGCCTAGCCAGTGCACGGTATAGCCACGCGCCTGGAATTCGCGGGCACAGGCCAGCGCCGGGAACACGTGGCCACCGGTGCCGCCCGCCATGATCATGACGTTAGCGCCCATGGTTCGGCTCCTCGGCGAAGTCGCTCTCATGGAACTCCATCTCTTCACTGCCCAGGTGGGTTCGACTTTCCCACTCGATGCGCAGCAACAAGCCGAGACAGGCACAGCAAATCACCAACGAACTACCCCCGTAACTGAGGAACGGCAGGGTCAGCCCCTTGGTCGGCAGCAGGCCGACGTTCACGCCGATGTTGATCAGGAACTGCCCGATCCACAGGAAGGACAAACCGTAGGCCACATAAGCCGCAAAGAACTGCTTGGCCTTCTCGGCCCACAAACCGATGTACATGCCACGAATACACACGAAGACGAACAGGGCCACGGTGCACAAGGAACCCACTGCGCCCAGCTCTTCGGCCAGGACCGAGAACACGAAGTCGGTGTGGGCTTCCGGCAGGTAGAACTGTTTCTGTACGCTGTTGCCCAGGCCAACGCCCAGCCATTCACCGCGACCGAAAGCGATCAAGGCCTGGGACAACTGATAGCCGGCACCGAACTGATCGGCCCACGGGTCAGCGAAGTTGGTCAGGCGCGCCATTCGATACGGCTGCATTTGAATCAACAGCACCACCGCGCCGACGGCCAGGACCACCATCAGGGAAAAACGGAACAGCCCGACGCCGCCAAGGAACAGCATCGCCGCCGCAGCGCCCATCATCACGACGGTGGCACCGAAGTCCGGCTCCATCAGCAGCAGGCCCGCCATCGGTAGCAGCACGATGAACGGCTTGAAGAAGCCCATCCAGCTTTCCCGCACTTCTTTCTGGCGACGCACCAGATAACCGGCGAGGTAGATCACCACGAACACCTTGGCGATCTCGGATGGCTGGACGTTGAAGAAGCTGAAGCCGATCCAGCGCATCGAACCGTTAACCTCACGGCCGATCCCCGGAATGATCACCATCACCAGCAAGCCGAACGCACCCAGCAGCATCAGCCAGCCCAGGCGTTGCCACGTGGCAATCGGGATCATCATGGTGACGATGCAGGCTCCCAGGCCCAGCACCACGTAGATCAGATGGCGAATCATGTAGTACAGGGCACTGCCGGACTGCACCGCCGCCACTTCGGTCGATGCCGAGGCGATCATGATCAGCCCCAGGCCGAGCAGCGTCAGGCAACCGGCGAGCATCGGGAAATCGAGGTCTATTCCGCGTCCGGTAATGATCGGCGATGGATACGGCTTGATGATGCCTTTCAGGCTCATGCCAGATCCTCCACGGTTTGGACGAACTGGTGACCACGGTCTTCGTAGTTCTTGAACATGTCGAAACTGGCGCAGGCTGGCGATAGCAGCACCACGTCGCCCGGTTGGGCGGCAGCGCGGCATTGCTCGACAGCTTCGACCAGGGAACCGGCGCGGATCAGCGGCACTGCGTCGCCGATCGCTTCGCCGATCTTGTCGGAGTCGCGGCCCATCAGGATCACGGCGCGGCAGTTGGCCGCCACGGGATCGCGCAGGTCCTTGAACTCGGCACCCTTGCCGTCACCGCCGGCGATCAGCACGACCTTGCCGTCGATGTCCGCGCCCAGGCCTTCGATAGCCGCCAGCGCGGCACCGACGTTGGTGGCCTTGGAATCGTTGTAGTAGCCAACGCCATCGAGGTCGCGGACCCATTGGCAGCGATGCTCGAGGCCGGCGAAGGTGCGCAGGCTCGACAACATGGCATCGAACGGCAGGCCGACGGCATGACCGAGCGCCAAGGCCGCCAAGGCATTGGACTGGTTGTGGGCACCACGAACTTTCAGCTCACGCACCGGCATCAGGTTCTGGAATTCGAAGGCCAGGTATTTCTCGCCGCTTTCTTCGCGCAGGCCAAAGGCCTTGAAATCTGGTTTGGTCAAGCCAAAGGTCCAGCACGGCTGGCCCTCGCCTATCAGTGGACGGCTGAGCGCATCCTGACGGTTGACCACAAACTGCTTCGCTCCACGGAAGATCCGGTGCTTGGCCAGGTGATAGGCCGGCAGACCGCTGTAACGGTCCATGTGGTCTTCGCTGATGTTGAGCACGGTCGCCACTTCGGCGTTGAGCTGATCGGTGGTTTCCAGCTGGAAACTCGACAGCTCCATCACGTACAGCTCGACGTCGTCGCTCAGCAGGTCCAGCGCCGGGGTACCGAGGTTGCCGCCGACGGCCACTCGCTTGCCAGCCGCAGCAGCCATCTCGCCAACCAGGGTGGTGACGGTGCTTTTCGCATTGGAGCCGCTGATGGCCACGATCGGTGCCTTCGCGTTACGCGCGAACAGCTCGATGTCACCGGACAGTATCACGCCACGGGCGGCGGCAGCCTGCAGGGCCGGGGTAGCCAGGGCCAGGCCGGGGCTCACGTAGAGCTCGTCGGCACGGCACAGGAATTCGACGTCCAGCTCGCCACAACGCACTTCCACGTGCGGATAGTCACGCTTGAGCGTGGCCAGTTCCGGTGGATTTTCCCGCGTATCGGCCACTGCAAACGCCACGCCCCGGTTCGCCAGGAAGCGAACCAGGGACATGCCGCTCTTGCCGAGGCCGACAACGATGCGGAAGTGGTCAGAAGCGATCAGAGACACGGGTTTCTACCTCAGCTTCAGGGTGGCAAGGCCGACCAGCACGAGAATCACGGTGATGATCCAGAAACGGACGATCACGCGCGGCTCAGGCCAGCCCTTGAGTTCAAAGTGGTGGTGAATGGGCGCCATGCGGAACACACGGCGACCGGTCAGTTTAAAAGAGGCAACCTGAATGACGACTGACAGGGTTTCCATCACGAACACACCGCCCATGATGAACAGGACGATTTCCTGGCGGACGATCACCGCGATGGTGCCCAGGGCCGCGCCCAGCGCCAGTGCGCCGACGTCACCCATGAAGACTTGCGCCGGATAGGTGTTGAACCAGAGGAAGCCCAGGCCTGCGCCGATCAGCGCGCCACAGAACACGATCAACTCGCCCGCGCCCGGAACATAAGGAATCAGCAGGTATTCGGCGAATTTCACGTTACCCGACAGGTAGCAGAAAATACCCAGGCCACCGCCCACCATCACCGTCGGCATGATCGCCAGGCCGTCGAGGCCGTCGGTCAGGTTGACCGCGTTGCTCGAACCGACGATCACGAAATAGGTCAGGACGATGAAGCCTGCGCCCAATGGAATGCTGTAGTCCTTGAGCATCGGCAGGATCAGCGTGGTTTCAACCGGCGTGGCGGCTGTCATGTACAGGAAGATCGCCGCGCCCAGGCCGAATACCGATTGCCAGAAATACTTCCAGCGGCTCGGCAAGCCACGGGAGTTCTTCTCGATGACCTTGCGGTAGTCGTCGACCCAGCCGATGGCGCCGAACAGCAGGGTCACCAGCAGTACGACCCAGACGTAACGGTTGGTCAGGTCAGCCCACAGCAGGGTGCTGACGCCGATGGACGACAGGATCAGCGCGCCGCCCATGGTCGGGGTTCCCGATTTGGACAGGTGCGACTGCGGGCCGTCGTTGCGAACGGACTGGCCGATCTGACGGTTCTGCAAGGTGCGGATCATCCACGGGCCATAGCACAGCGACAAGACCAGCGCGGTCAGTACACCGAGAATCCCGCGCAGGGTCAGGTACTGGAAGACCGCGAAGCCTTTGTAGAACTGTTGCAGATACTCCGCTAGCAGCAGCAGCATTAATGTTTCTCCAGACTGGACCCGCACAAAGCGGCGACGACGTTTTCCATCGCAGCGCTACGCGACCCCTTGATCAAAATGGTGGTGTTTGTGTCTTGCTCGGCGCCCAGGGCCTTGATCAGTTCAGCCTGCGTGCTGAAGTGCAAAGCCTGTGGACCGAATGCGTTCACGGCGTGAGCCATCATTGGTCCGACGGCGTACAGCGCAGAAACCTTGCCACGGGCGTACTCGCCCACGTCGCGGTGCCCCTGCTCCGCCCATTCGCCCAACTCGCCGATATCCCCGAGCACCAGGACGGTGCGACCGGAAAAGCCGGCCAGTATATCAACGGCAGCGCACATGGAGGTGGGGTTGGCGTTGTAAGTGTCATCAATCACGCGCATGCCATTGCTGGCCAGTTGCGCGACGGTTCGCCCCTTGACCGGTTGCACCGCGCCGAGGCCGGTGGCGATGCCGAACAGCGACACACCCAAGGCATGGGCGGCAGCGGCGGCGGCCATGGCATTGGCGACGTTATGGGTGCCGAGCAGATTCAGTTGAACGCGCTCCGCACCTTCAGGGCTGTGCAAGTTGAATGCGGGGCAGCCGCGGGCATCGGTGGCCAGGTCACTGGCGTAGAAATCGGCGCTGGAGTTGCTCAACGCAAACGTCAGCACTTTGCGATCACCGGCACGCGCCTTCCAGATAGCGAACGCCTTGTCGTCGAGATTGAGAACGGCGACGCCATCGGCATCCAGCCCTTCAATGATCTCGCCTTTGGCTTCGACGATTTTTTCCGGCCCGCCGAACTCGCCGACGTGGGCGGTCCCGGCATTGTTGAGAATGGCCACGTGCGGCTTGGTCAGGCCGACGGTGTAGGCAATTTCGCCCAGGCGCGAGGCACCCAGTTCGATCACCGCGGCGGTGTGTTCCGGCGCCAGTTCGAGCAAGGTCAGCGGTACGCCAAGGTCGTTGTTCAGGTTGCCACGGGTCGCCAGCACTGCACCGCGCGTGCGCAGGATGCTCGCGAGCATCTCCTTGACCGTGGTCTTGCCGCTGGAACCGGTGATGGCCGCGACCGGGTGGGTATAAGCGGCGCGATTCAGCGCGCCCAACTGGCCCAGGGCCTGGCGGGTGTCGCTGACCAGTAACTGCGGCAACGTGCTGTCGGCGACTTCACGCTCGACCAGCGCGGCCACGGCGCCCTTGGTGGCGACTTCATTGAGATAGTCATGACCGTCAAAACGCGGACCGGTCAGGGCAATGAACAGTTGACCCGGCTTAATTGCACGGCTGTCGATGCTGACGCCGTCGAAGCTGGCATCGGCGGACACCAGGCGAGCGTTCAGCACACCGGTCAGTTCACTCAGTTTCAACGCCTTAAGCATGGGCCACCTCCCACGCGGTCAAGGCATGATCAGCCTCGACCAGATCGGAAAAGGCATGCCGCTCGCCGTTGATTTCCTGATAGTCCTCGTGACCTTTACCGGCCAGGACAATCACGTCATCCACCGAGGCACTGGCGATCAGCCGGGCAATCGCCTGACCACGACCGGCAACGAACTCCACTTTATCCACAGCCGTGAAACCGGCGCGGATATCATCGAAAATCACCGATGGATCTTCCGTGCGCGGGTTGTCATCGGTCACCAGCACGCCATCGGCCAGGCGCTCGACCACTTCGGCCATCAACGGACGCTTGCCGCGATCGCGGTCACCGCCACAGCCGAACAGGCACAGCAGCCGACCCTTTGCGTGTGGACGCAAGGCCGTCAGGACTTTTTCCAGGGCATCCGGGGTATGGGCGTAGTCGACCACTACCAACGGTTGAGTACCGCCACCGAGGCGCTGCATGCGACCGGCCGGGCCTTCGAGTTTCGGCAGCACCTTGAGAATTTCGTCCAGTGCGTAATCCAGGCCAAGCAATGCGCCAACCGCTGCGAGCACGTTGCTCAGGTTGAAACGACCGAGCAAGGTGCTGCGCAAGTGGTGCTCGCCCTGTGGCGTGACCAGCGTGGCGCGTACGCCTTCGTCGTCGAACTGCGCCTCACGGCAATAGAGGTAAGCACTGCTGTCGAGCAGGCTGTAGGTGATCAGCCGCGATTCACGCTTTTCGGCGGCCAGTTGCCGGCCGAAATCGTCGTCGAGGTTAACCACACGGCATTTCAAATCGTTCCAGGCGAACAGCTTGGCCTTCGCTTCACCATAGGCCTGCATGGTGCCGTGATAGTCCAGATGATCGCGGGACAGGTTAGTCATCACGGCCACATCAAACGCCAGTGCGGTGACACGGCCCTGATCAAGACCATGGGACGACACTTCCATGGCGACCGCTTTGGCCCCGGCCTTTTTCAGGTCGCCCAACGTCGCCTGCATGGCAATCGGGTTCGGCGTGGTGTGCAGGCCGCTTTCCAACGAACCGTAGAAACCGCAACCGAGGGTGCCGACGATGCCGCAGTGCTGGCCAAGCAGATCCAGCGCCTGGGCGACCAGTTGAGTGACACTGGTCTTGCCGTTGGTGCCGGTCACGCCCACCAGGTTCAGGTGATGGCTCGGCTCGCCATAAAAACGCCCGGCGATGTCCGACAGCTGGGCCGCCAGGCCCTTGACCGGAATCAGCGGCACTTCAGTGATCGGCAGGACCGTAGCGCCTTCGACTTCATAAGCCACCGCAGCAGCACCGCGCTGCAAGGCGTCGGCAATGTGCGCACGGCCGTCGAACTTGCCGCCCGGCACGGCGAGGAACAGATCGCCCGCGCGCACGTTGCGGCTGTCCAGGGCGAGCTCGCGAATCAGCAGATCGTGGCCGGCGTGAGGGAAAATCTTGTTCAGGCTCAGAGACATCAGCCGCGCCCTCCATTGGCTTTCAGCGGAACGACCGGTGTAGCGTTCGCTTGTTGAGTAGGTGGCAGGTTGTCCGGCGTGATGTTCATCAGGCGCAGGGTGCCCGACATCACACGACTGAACACCGGCGCGGAAACCAGGCCACCGAAGTAACCGGCTTTGGTCGGCTCGTCGATTACAACCACAATGGCGTAACGCGGATCGCTCATCGGGCCGAAGCCGGCGAACAGCGAGCGGTAGGAATTCTCGGCGTAACCCTTGGTGCCAACCGAGGTTTTACGCGCGGTACCCGACTTGCCGCCCACGTGATACGCCGGCACCTGCGCACGGAACACACCGCGCGGGGCCTCGATCACTTGTTGCAGCATGCCTTGCATGGTTTTCGCCACGGCCTCCGGCAACACCTGGGTGGTTTGCGGCGCCTTGTCGGTCTTGATCAGGGTCAGCGGTGCAAGGCGACCGTTGTTGGCCAGGGCCGAGAAGGCGTGGACCAGCTGGATCGCCGTCACGGATACACCGTAGCCGTAGGACAGCGTGGCGGTTTCAGCCTTGCGCCATTCGCGGTAGTTCGGCAGGTTGCCAACGCGCTCGCCCGGGAAGCCGAGGCCGGTATCCTGGCCCAGACCGACTTTCTGCGCCAGGCGGAAAATCGTCTCGCCACCGATATCGAAGGCGATCTTGCTCATGCCGACGTTACTGGAATTGATCAGGATGCCGGCCAGGTCGAGCACTGGCCCTTCGCTCTTGGAGACGTCCTTGATGGTGTACTTGCCGATCTGCAAGGAGCCCGGATACACCTCGACGGTGTCGCTCGGTTTCCAGCGGCCGGTTTCGATGGCGGCGCTCATCGAGATCGCTTTCATGGTCGAACCCGGTTCGAACACGTCGATCATCGCGCGGTTACGCATCATCGCCGGCTGCAGGTTGCGACGATTGTTCGGGTTGTAGGTCGGCTGGTTGACCATCGCGAGAATCTCGCCGGTCTTCACGTCCATGATCACCAGGCTGCCGGCCTTGGCGCCGTTCTCGATGATCGCGTTGCGCAATTCGCGGTTGGCCAGGTATTGCAGGCGCAGGTCAATGGACAACGCCAAGGGCTTGCCGGCCTTGGCGTTTTTGGTGACCTGGACATCCTTGATCAGCCGGCCGCGCCGGTCCTTGATCACCTGACGCTTGCCAGGGACCCCGGCCAGCCATTCGTCGTACGCCAGTTCGACGCCTTCACGACCGTGATCATCGATGTCGGTAAACCCGACCATATGGGCGGTGACTTCACCGGCAGGATAAAAGCGCCGGAACTCTTCGATGCCGTAGACCCCTGGGACCTTCAGGTCGAGCACCGCTTGCCCCTGCTCAGGCGTCAGCCCGCGCACCAGGTAAATGAATTCCTTGTTGGCCTGCGCTTCAAGACGCTCGGTCAGGGCTTTGGGGTCTTGCCCCAAGGCGGCGGCCAGTGCCGGCCACTTGTCTTTTTCCAGCTGCATTTCCTTGGCGTTGGCCCACAGCGTGGTCACCGGGGTACTGACGGCCAAAGGCTCGCCGTTACGGTCGGTGATCAGGCCACGGTGCGCCGGAATTGGAATATGCCGAACGCTGCGCGCATCGCCCTGACCTTTAAGGAAGTCACGGTCGACCACTTGCAGATCGATGATGCGCCAGCAGATCGCGGCCACCATGACGCCGAGCAACCCCAGCACCACGCGGAACCGCCACGGGAAGAGTGCGCCTTCGAGTTTCATCATGGCGCCACCATCTTCACGTCAGCGGCACCGGGGATGTGCATTTTCAGTTGTTCGGTGGCCAGCACTTCGATACGGCTGTGGGCGGTCCAGGTGCTTTGCTCCAGAATCAACCGGCCCCACTCGGCCTGCGCCTTGTCGCGCACGCTCAATTCGTTGTACAGCGTGTTCAGCAACTGGCGATTCCAGTGGGCGCTGTAAGACACGCCGATAGCCGACACGAGCACGCCGACAAACAGCAGCAGCATGAAGAAGCTTCCGCCGGGTAATGGCTTGGCGAAAAGCCTGCTCACCGCAGCTTCTCCGCCACACGCATGACAGCGCTACGGGAACGTGGGTTGGCTTTGAGTTCGGCGTCGGAGGCCGTCTGCGCTTTGCCATGGACTTTGATTTTCGGTTCGAAGGCGACGTGCCGAACCGGCAGGTTGCGCGGCAGGTTGTCGGCTTCGCCTTTCACCAGCTTGCGCATGAACAGTTTGACGATACGGTCTTCCAGCGAATGGAAGCTGATCACCACCAGGCGACCGCCCACTTCCAGGCACTCCAACGCGGCTTCGAGGCCGGTTTCCAGATCACCCAGTTCGTTGTTGACGTGAATACGCAAGCCCTGGAATGCGCGGGTTGCCGGGTTCTTGCCCTTTTCCCACGCCGGGTTGGCGACTTTCAGGACTTCCGCCAGGTCACCGGTACGCTCGAATGGCTTGACGTCGCGACGCTCGACCACGGCGCGAGCCATGCGACCGGAGAAACGCTCTTCGCCGTATTCCTTGAACACCCGGGCGATTTCTTCCACAGGCGCGGTGTTGACGAATTCGGCTGCGCTGATGCCACGGGACGGATCCATGCGCATGTCCAGCGGACCATCATTGAGGAAACTGAAACCGCGCTCAGGGTCGTCGAGCTGCGGTGAAGACACGCCCAGATCGAGCAACACACCGCTGACCTTGCCGTTCATTCCGCGCTCGGCCACTTCGGCACCGAGCTCGGCAAAGCTGCGCTGCACAACGACAAAGCGGCCGTCTTCGGCCGCTAGCGTCTGCCCGGTGGCAATCGCTTGTGGATCTTTATCGAATCCGAGCAACCGACCATCGGGACCGAGCTGGCTGAGGATCAACCGGCTGTGTCCGCCGCGTCCGAACGTGCCGTCCAGATAGCAGCCATCAGGACGTACGGCGAGAGCCTCGACGGCTTCGTCAAGCAGTACGGTGATGTGGTTAAAGCCGCTATCAATAGTCACAGGATCAAATCACGCAGTTCTTCAGGCATGGCGCCCGGTTGTTGAATAGCAGCCAGGTCAGCGGCAGAAACCGCGTTCCAGGCATCCTCGTCCCACAATTGGAACTTGTTCAGTTGGCCCACCAACATCGCGCGCTTATCCAACTTGGCATATTCACGAAGACGCGGTGGAACCAGGAAACGACCACTGCCATCGAGCTCGAGGTCGACGGCATTACCAATCAGTAAACGTTGCAGGCGGCGGTTCTCTTCGCGAAGCGAAGGCAGTGCGCGCAGTTTGGTTTCAATAATTTCCCACTCATCGAGGGGGTAAACACACAAACAAGGATCAACGGCATCAATTGTCACGATTAATTGACCGGAACTGCGCGAATCGAGCTCGTCACGGTACCGGCTCGGCATTGCGAGACGGCCCTTTGCATCGAGACTGATAGCGTTGGCTCCGCGAAACACGTCAGCGCCTCTCCAAATTCTAGCGTTTTTAGCTCAAAAAACCCACTTCATGCCACTTTCCGCCACTTGCGCACACTATAGGAATGCGCCCACCACACCGTCAAGGCGCGGATTAAAGGAAAAGCCTTACAGAACTGAGATTTAGGAGCATTAACGGAGGGGTAACGAGAATTCGGCAGATGAAACTGCCCCATAACTTGAATCAGCACAGGCGGCTGCGTTCGGAAGTTAAAGTAATTTATTAAGAGTAAGATTTTTTTGGTATTACAAAAGAGGTTCTGCGGATGATTGTATAAGAAGGGAAATTGCTATCACCTGGCTCCCCTGCTCATTGATTCAAGCAGAGGAAAGAAAAAGGTGGAGAGTCGATCTGTAAGCCGGGTTCTGTCTTGAACAGTCATTCGTCTACGATGGCCATCACTGGACATCTTTAGCAACCTACCCGGTCCCAGCGCGGGCCACGCCTTGGGACCCTATTTGGTCTTGCTCCAAGTGGGGTTTACCTAGCCACGAACTGTTGCCAGACGTGCGGTGCGCTCTTACCGCACCTTTTCACCCTTACCGGCGCCGAAGCGCTTAGGCGGTTATTTTCTGTGGCACTTTCCGTAGGCTCACGCCTCCCAGGCATTACCTGGCACTTCGCCCTATGGAGCCCGGACTTTCCTCCCCCCCCTAATTTTCATAGAGGGCAGCGACTGTCCGATCGACTCTCCGCCGCGAAGGTTACCGGCAGAGCGCCCGAAGAACAAGCGTTAAGCGCCTTTGGGCACGCCTGCGCGTCGGGTTTTACTCAGCCTTCTGTTTATCCAGCGCGATCTGGTACAGCACATTCTTTCGCTCGCCGGAAATTTGCGCCGCTAAAGCGGCCGCACGCTTGAGCGGCATTTCTTCGAGCAGCAGGTTGAGGATGCGCATCGCCTCGCTGCTGACGGCGCCCTCTTCCTCGGGGGCAGACCAGCCCGCCACCAACACCACGCACTCGCCGCGCTGCTGATTGCTGTCCGACTCGACAAACTCGCGCAGCTCTGCCAGCGGCAATCCTTTCAGGGTTTCAAACGTCTTGGTCAGCTCACGGGCAAGCAGTGCCGGGCGCTCGGGGCCGAACACCAGCTCCATGTCTTGCAGGCACTCAAGGATGCGATGCGGAGCCTCATAGAAGATCAATGTGCGAGGCTCTTCCTTTACCTGCTCAAGACGCGCTCGCCGCCCCACAGCCTTGGCTGGCAGAAAGCCTTCGAAAATGAAACGGTCGGAAGGCAGCCCAGCCGCCGACAACGCCGCAATCAATGCGCAGGCACCCGGAACCGGCACCACATTGATGCCCGCCGCTCGCGCCTGCCGCACCAGGTGATAACCCGGATCGGAAATCAGCGGCGTCCCGGCATCCGAGATCAACGCCACGTTGTCACCGGCAAGCAGGCGAGTGATAAAGCGACTACCTTCATCCCGCTCGTTGTGCTCATGGCAGGCCGCCAATGGTGTCGAAATGCCGAAGTGCTGCATCAAGCGCTGGGAATGGCGGGTATCCTCCGCGGCGATCAAGGCCACTTCACGCAGAATCTTCAGCGCCCGGGCACTGATGTCATCCAGGTTGCCGATGGGCGTCGCCACCACATAAAGCGAGCCAGCAGCGGAATTCAAAGCACCTGGAGCAGTCAAAGCGCACACCTCATGATCGGTAAAAGTCGCCATTGTAGCGCGTAGCGAGGCTCACGATACGCGCAAGCAAACCTGTCATCGGCGACCATTTGTGCGCTGGCGCAACATTTACACCAGCTAAATTGATCGATTCACGCCACTAACATCGCGCCCCGGCCAGTGCTTGGGTACAATTCCACGCTAATTTGATCGAGTATCAGGAACGCTTACATGATCGCTTGCCTGCGGCTGTTATCTGCCCTCTGCCTCGCTGCCTTGCTGGCGGCTTGCGCCAGCTCGCCCTCCTCCAGCCTTGGCGAACTTCCACGGACACCGGACGCCAGTATCGAGCAGTTGCTTGAGAAAGCCGCCCAAAGCAAATCACCGGAAGATGCCGCCCTGCTGCGCTTGAGCGCTGCCGACCTGGCCTACCACCAGGGCAATGCCGGCCAGTCCGCGCAAATCCTGCAACAGGTGCCTGTCGAACAGCTCAAGCCAGGCCAACAGGTCTTCGCCAGCACGCTGGCGGCTGAACTGGCCATGACTCGCAACCAGCCCAAAGCTGCGCTGACTGCCTTGAGCCATCCGAGCATGCAACGCTTGAGCGAACTGCCCGTCGAGCAACAGGTTCGCACCGGCACCGTTCACGCCCGCGCCCTTGAAGCCGATGGCCAGACCCTTGCCGCGGCTCGCGAGCGCATTTTCATCGCCCCAATGCTCAAGGGTGAAGCCGCGAGCAAGAACCACGAAGCCATCTGGGCCCTGATCGCTTCGCTGCCGACCGAGCAGCTGCAGCCGAACAGTACCGACGATCTCGGCGGCTGGATGGCCCTGGCGCTGGCGGTGAAGTCCGCCGGCACCCTGGAGCAGCAACAGGCCGCCATCGACAACTGGCGCGCGCAGAATCCGAAACATCCTGCAGCCATTCAGTTGCCGCATGCGTTGACCCAACTCAAGGAACTGGCCAGCCAGCCCCTGACCAAAATCGCCCTGCTGCTGCCTCAGGACGGCCAACTGGCCTCGGTCGGCAAAGCGCTGCGCGACGGCTTCATGGCCGCCCACTACCAGGCCCAACAGGCCGGGCAGAAACCACCTGCCATCGAGTTCTACGACAGCTCGCGCCTGACCTCCATGGACGAGTTCTACCGCAAGGCCCAGGCCGATGGCGTGCAACTGGTCGTCGGCCCGCTGGAGAAGCCACTGGTCAAACAGCTGAGTACTCGCCCGCAACTGCCGATCACCACGCTGGCACTGAACTACAGCGAGGGCGACCAAGGTCCGGCGCAGCTGTTCCAGTTCGGCTTGGCCGCAGAAGACGAAGCCCGCGAAGTGTCGCGCCGCGCCCGCGCCGACGGCCTGCATCGCGCCGCCATCATGGTGCCGAAAGGCGAATGGGGCGACCGCGTGCTCAGGGCATTCAGCCAGGATTGGCAAGCCAATGGCGGCACCATCGTTGCCACCGAACGTGTTGATCAACCGGTACAGTTGGCCCAGCAGATTGCCGATATGTTCCAGCTGCGCCAGAGCGAAGGTCGCGCCAAGAGCCTGCAAAGCACTGTTGGCTCACAAGTAGCCGCCCAGCCGTCGCGCCGCCAGGACATCGAATTCATCTTCCTTGCCGCAACGCCGCAACAGGCCCAACAGATCAAACCGACCCTGAACTTCCAGTACGCGGGCGATGTGCCGGTCTACGCCACCTCCCACGTGTTCAGCGCCAGCGGTGACGTCAACCAGTACAACGACATGAACGGCATTCGCTTCTGCGAAACGCCATGGTTGCTGGAGACCAACGACCCACTGCGCCGCCAGGTCACCGCCCAGTGGCCACAGGCCGCCGGCAGCCTGGGTCGCCTGTATGCAATGGGTGTGGATGCCTATCGTCTGGCGCCACGCCTGGGCCAGCTCAAGTCCCTGCCGGACAGCCGCATCGACGGTGAATCGGGCAGCCTTGGCATGACTCAGACCCAGCGGGTCGTGCGTCAGTTGCCTTGGGCCCAGTTCGCCAATGGTCAGATCCAGCGCCTGCCGGACACCGCTCGCTGATGCCTGACAGGTCACGCCAGCAAAGCGGCAAGGATGCCGAGCGCCATGCGCTCGAGCATCTTCAACAACAGGGTCTGCGCCTGCTGGCGCAGAACTGGTTGTGTAAACGCGGTGAGCTTGATCTGGTCATGCTAGATGGCGATACAGTAGTATTCGTTGAAGTCCGCTACAGAAAAAACACTCAATGGGGTGGCGCGCTCGATAGCATCGATGAGCGCAAACGGCAAAAACTGATTTTCGCCGCGCAATATTTTCTTCAGCGCGAGTCGCGTTGGGCCAATTCCCCTTGCCGCTTCGACGTGATTGCCATCGACAGCCACCTCGATCAGTTGAACTGGCTACAGAATGCCTTCGACGGCTGATCGCCGGCATTGCGAACCGGACACTATCACCCAACACTTTTGCTCTTTGCTTTGCGGGCTGCACATTCACGTGCCGAACAGCCGCGCTACTTAAGGTCACACAGATGGACATGCAATCGCGAATTCGCCAGCTTTTTCAGGCCAGTATCGACACCAAGCAACAGGCGATGGAAGTACTTGCACCGCACATCGAGCAAGCCAGCCAGGTCATGGTCAACGCCCTGCTCAACGAAGGCAAAATGCTTTCCTGTGGCAACGGCGGCTCTGCTGGCGACGCCCAGCACTTCTCGTCCGAGCTGCTCAACCGCTTTGAGCGCGAGCGCCCGAGCCTGCCAGCCATCGCCCTGACAACCGACAGCTCGACGATCACCTCGATCGCCAACGACTACAGCTACAACGAAATCTTCTCCAAACAGATCCGTGCACTCGGCCAACCGGGCGATGTGTTGCTGGCTATCTCCACCAGCGGCAACTCGGCCAACATAATTCAAGCGATCCAGGCCGCACATGATCGCGAAATGATTGTCGTAGCATTGACGGGACGTGACGGCGGCGGCATGGCGTCGCTACTGTTGCCCGAGGACGTCGAGATTCGCGTACCGGCCAACGTCACCGCTCGTATTCAAGAAGTCCACCTGCTGGCGATCCATTGCCTTTGCGACTTGATCGACAGCCAATTGTTCGGGAGTGAAGAATGACCCCTAATCGCCTTGGCCTACTGGCCTTGACCCTGTGCCTCGGCATCAGCGGCTGCACCTCGGTGGTGACTGCCAGCCGCGAGGCTCCGATTGAAGATGACCGTGGCACTCGCACACTGGGCAGCAAGATCGACGACTCCCTGATCGACACTAAAGTTGGCGTGAACGTCGCCAAGGCCGACCCGGCCCTGGATAAGGATTCGCATATCGTCGTCACCAGCTTCAACGGTGTCGTGCTGCTCGCCGGGCAAACACCCCGCGCAGACCTCAAGGCCAAGGCCGAACAGGCCGCAGCCGCGGTCCAGCGCGTGAAGCAGGTGCACAACGAACTGCAAGTCCTGCCACCTTCCAGCTTCCTGGCCCGCCAGAACGACACCTGGCTGACCTCCAAGATCAAGACCCAGATGCTCGCCGACGCGAACATCCCAGGCTCGCGTATCAAGGTCGTCACTGAAAACGGCATTGTCTACATGCTGGGTCTGCTGACCAAACAGGAAGCTGCGCAGGCGACCAATTTGGTGCAAGGCGTTTCCGGTGTGCAGAAGATTGTGAAGCTGTTTGAGTACATCGATTGAACCCCATCCTGTAGGAGTGAGCCTGCTCGCGAAAAACGTCCGGTGAATGCGCTCATTCAGACAGCCCGCGTCATCGTTCACGCCCATCGCGAGCAGGCTCGCTCCTACATCGTTTGAAGGGGGCGAAATAAAAAAAGGGTGATCCTTGCGGATCACCCTTTTTTTATTTCACCACCTTCAAACTCGGTCGACCGCTAGGACGCGGCGGCTCGCTGTCCGGTGGCGGGAGATCGTCATCCGGCTCGATGTCATCGTCCTCGCCCATTGGCGATTCCAGATCAAACACCATGCCCTGGCCATTCTCCCGGGCGTAGATACCCAGGATCGAAGCAATAGGCACGTACAAGGTGTGCGGTACGCCACCAAAGCGCCCTTCGAAACTGACCGCCTCGTTATCCATGTGCAAGTGACGCACAGCTTGTGGCGATACGTTCAGGACGATCTGTCCGTCACTGGCAAACCCCTGAGGCACCTGCACCGACGGATACTCGGAATTGACCAGCATGTGCGGGGTGCAATCGTTGTCCACAATCCACTCATAGAGCGCGCGGACCAGATAAGGTCGACTGGAGTTCATAGCGGCTCCTTAAGCCTTAGCGCATGTCGCGTTCGACACCAGACAGACTCGCCTGGAATGCCTCACGCGCAAACTGGCGCTCCATATAATCAAGCAGCGGCTTGGCTGGCCGCGGCAGTTCTATACCCAGAATCGGCAATCGCCAGAGTATTGGCAATAGGCAGCAGTCCACCAGACTTTGTTCCTCGCTGAGGAAAAACGGTTTGTCGGCGAACAGTGGCGACACACCCGTCAGGCTTTCGCGCAACTCTTTGCGAGCCACGGCACGGGCCGCCTCCTTGGTCCGCGAATCCAGAATCAGATCCACCAGACCACACCAGTCGCGCTGAATGCGGTGTATCAGCAGACGACTGTTGGCGCGCGCCACGGGATAAACCGGCAGTAGCGGCGGGTGCGGGTAACGCTCATCCAGATATTCCATCACCACAGTCGACTCCCACAACGCCAGGTCGCGATCGACCAGGGTGGGCAAGCTGCCGTAAGGGTTCACCTCAATCAGTTTAGGTGGCTGGCGTCCAGCTTCCACATAAATGATCTCGGCGCTGACACCCTTCTCTGCCAGTACGATGCGCACTCGGTGGGAATAGTGGTCGGCGGGGTCGGAGTAACAGGCCAACCGATTGGTCACGCCCATGGCGATCCTCCTCGCTTGTAGAAATTATCGAAAAGCTCAAAAACGAGCGCGCCCAGAGGGCGCCTCCCGTAACGACTGGATCACCAGATTCGCTACATCTTCAGAGGCGCCCTTGGGCGCGCGCGATTAACAGCAATAGCTTGAAGCTTTATCAGTGCACGTCTTTCCAGTATTCGCGCTTGAGCAGGTAAGCGAAGACGAAGAAGAACGCCAGGTACAACAATACGTACGTACCGATGCGCTGATGTTGCAGCTTAACCGGGTTAGCCGAGTAAGCCAGGAAGGTTACCAGATTCTTGACCTTCTCATCGAACTGCTCTGCAGACAGGGCACCGCTTTTCGGCACGATGGTCAGTTGATCGCACGCTTCATGAGTCAATGGCGTGCCGGTCAACGGATCAAATTGCTTCTTGCCGTCTTCGACGATCTGAACCTGTTTGCAACCAACCACCTGGCGACCTTGCAGGCCGGCCAGGACGTTAGGCATGCCCACGTTCGGGAAGACCTTGTTGTTCACGCCCCATGGGCGCGCAGGATCTTCGTAGAACGACCTCAGGTAGCCGTAGAGCCAGTCGGTGCCACGAACACGGGCAACCAGGGTCAGGTCCGGCGGCGCCGCGCCAAACCAGGCCTTGGCGTCCGCAGGCTGCATGCCGATGCTCATGTGGTCGCCGATCTTGGCGCCGGTGAACATCAGCTTCTCCAGCATCAACTCATGAGGAATGCCCAGGTCGTCGGCAACACGCTCATAGCGTTGGAACTTGGCACTGTGGCAACCCATGCAGTAGTTGGCGAACGTACGCGCGCCGTCCTGCATGGCTGCTTTATCGGAAACGTCGATATCGACTTTTTCCAGCTCCGGACCACCGTGTTCAGCTGCGAAAGCGAACACTGGCAGCGCAGCAAGCATCAATACAGCAAATAGTTTTTTCATCAGCCAGTCACCCTTTCCGGAACCGGTTTGGTCTTCTCGAGCCTGGTGTAGAACGGCATCAGAATGAAGTAGGCGAAGTACAGGAAGGTACATACCTGCGACAGCAACGTACGCTCAGGGGTTGGAGCCAATACGCCCAGCACGCCCAGGATCACGAACGAGATGCAGAACACCCAGAGCCAGATCTTGCTCAGCCAGCCCTTGTAGCGCATCGACTTGACCGGACTACGGTCCAGCCATGGCAGGACGAACAGCACAGCAATGGCCGCGCCCATGGCGATCACACCAAGGAGCTTGTCCGGAATCGCACGCAAGATGGCGTAGAACGGAGTGAAGTACCAGACCGGAGCGATGTGCTCTGGGGTCTTGAAGGCGTTCGCCACTTCAAAGTTAGGCTTCTCGAGGAAGTAGCCGCCCATTTCCGGGAAGAAGAACACGATCGAGCAGAAGATGAACAGGAACACCACCACGCCGACGATATCTTTCACGGTGTAGTACGGGTGGAAGGCAATGCCGTCCAGCGGTATGCCGTTTTCGTCCTTGTGTTTCTTGATGTCCACGCCGTCCGGGTTGTTCGAACCGACTTCGTGCAACGCCAGGATGTGCAGCACCACCAGACCCAGGATAACGATCGGCAGGGCAACCACGTGCAAGGCGAAGAAGCGGTTCAGGGTGATACCGGAAATCAGGTAGTCACCACGAATCCACTGGGTCAGGTCGTTGCCGATGACCGGGATCGCACCGAACAGCGAGATGATCACCTGGGCACCCCAGTAGGACATCTGGCCCCACGGCAGCAGGTAACCCATGAAGGCTTCAGCCATCAGCGCCAGGTAGATCAGCATGCCGAAGACCCACACCAGCTCACGCGGCTTCTGGTACGAACCGTAGAGCAGGCCACGGAACATGTGCAGGTAGACCACGATGAAGAACGCCGAAGCACCGGTGGAGTGCAGCAGACGCAGGATCGAGCCGTACTCGACGTCACGCATGATGTATTCGACGGAAGCGAACGCCTCTTCCGCCGACGGGTTGTAGCTCATGGTCAGCCAGACACCGGTAACGATCTGGTTGACCAGAACGAGCAGCGCCAGGGAGCCAAAGAAGTAGAAGAAGTTGAAGTTTTTCGGAGCGTAATACTTGCTGAGATGGTCTTCCCACATCTTGGTCGCGGGAAAGCGTGCATCAACCCAATCCATGAATTTGCTCATCACGCTTTCTCCGTATCGACGCCAATGATAATAATTTCATCGGTCTCATAGGAATGCGGGGGCACTGGCAGGTTCAAAGGCGCAGGTTGCGACTTGTAGACGCGACCAGCCAGATCGTAGTGAGAACCGTGGCAAGGGCAGAAATAACCGCCTACCCAGTCTTTACCCAGATCCGCAGGCGCCACTTCAGGACGGAAGGTCGGCGAGCAACCCAGGTGCGTGCAGATACCGATCAGCAGCAGGACCTCGGGTTTGATCGAACGGGTTTCCGGATCAACGTAAGTCGGTTGTGTCGAGCTCTTGGACTCCGGGTCAGCGAGCTGGCCCTCGATCTTCTTCAGGTTCCCCAGGATTTCCGGTGTACGGCGGACGATGAACACCGGCTGGCCGCGCCACTCAGCAATCATCTGCTGGCCTGGCTCGACTTTGCTGACATTCACTTTCACCGGTGCACCTGCGGCTTTCGCCTTGGCACTGGGAAACCATGACCCCACGAACGGGACCGCAGCCCCCACCGCTCCTGCAGCACCCACCACGGATGTGGCTGCTACCAAGAAGCGACGCCGGCCTGTATTCACGCCGTCATTGCTCATTCAGTCCTCTCCCATCAGCTTTGTGGCCTGTTAAATCAGGCATCTACTAAGTAAATCTATGTACTTATAAAAATTTTGCCGAATGGTAATGAAAAGCCCCAATTCTGACAAGGTAATTACCGGAGCCCATCACCCCCAAGCCTTGTAGTATAGGGCGTCTGCGGATGTGGCAAGTTGTCACAGCGCAATTCTTTGATAAATCGCAGACATAAAAAAACGCCCAGCTCCGTGAGGAAACTGGGCGTTCTTTTTTGAACGTGAAAGCGAATTAACGCTTCGAGTACTGCGGACGCTTACGCGCTTTACGCAGACCGACTTTCTTACGTTCAACTTCACGAGCATCGCGGGTTACGAAGCCGGCTTTACGCAGGGCGCTGCGCAGAGTCTCGTCGTAGTCCATCAGAGCGCGGGTGATGCCGTGGCGGATTGCGCCAGCTTGACCACTCACACCACCGCCGATCACGGTGACGTAGATGTCGAACTTCTCGACAGTCTCAGTCAATTCCAGCGGCTGACGAACTACCATGCGGGCAGTTTCGCGGCCGAAGAAATTATCCAGCGAACGGTTGTTGATGGAGATGTTACCAGTACCCGGACGCAGGAAAACGCGTGCGGTTGCGGTCTTGCGACGGCCAGTGCCGTAATTTTGAGTCGCCGACATAATGTACTATTCCGTTAAAACTTCAGTTCTTGGGGCTGCTGAGCAGTATGTGGGTGTGCAGCGCCCGCATAGACTTTCAGCTTACGGTACATGTCGCGACCCAGCGGGTTCTTAGGCAGCATGCCTTTGACCGCGGTCTCGATCACGCGCTCAGGGGCCTTGGCGATCAGCTTTTCAAAGTTGATCGACTTGATGCCGCCCGGGAAACCGGAGTGGGAGTAGTACATTTTGTCAGTGGTTTTAGCACCGGTAACACGGATCTGCTCAGCGTTGATTACGACGATGTAGTCGCCGGTGTCAACGTGAGGAGTGTACTCAGGCTTGTGCTTGCCACGCAGACGGCTCGCGATTTCGGTGGCCAGACGACCCAGGGTCTGACCAGCAGCGTCGACGACAAACCAGTCGCGCTTTACTGTTTCCGGTTTAGCAGTAAAAGTCTTCATTCTTTATAGCCTCAGGGGCCGCCCTGTAAATTAGACGGCGGATCTTACTGAATAGTGCGTACTTTGACAAGTCAAAGGCAGCCGGATACAGACGCTTTCGGGGGCTCGGGTCGGCGCGTCCGTTCAACGGCAAGATTCTTCGGCGGCGGCGCATCACTTCCACTGCAGAAAGAGGTGCGCAATTATGCAGATTGCGAAAAATAATTCAACCTGCTTTTATGATTGTTTTGCCCAAGGAGCACCCGATGGACTATCGCCAGTTAGGCCGCACCAATCTGAACGTGAGTGCCCTCTGCCTCGGAACCATGACCTGGGGCGAGCAAAACAGCGAGGCAGACGCCTTCGCCCAGATTGAACGGGCCAAGAGTGCCGGGATCAACTTCATCGACACCGCCGAGATGTATCCGGTGCCGCCCAAGGCCGAGACCTACGCCACCACCGAACGCTATATCGGCAATTACTTCAAAAGCCGCGGCGACCGCGCTGACTGGATCCTGGCCAGCAAGATCGCCGGCCCCGGCAACACCATCGACTACATCCGCGACAAGAACCTTCGGCACAATCGCCAGCACATCACCGAAGCCGTGGACGCCAGCCTCAAGCGCCTGCAGACCGACTACATCGACCTGTACCAGTTGCACTGGCCAGAGCGCAGCACCAACTTCTTCGGGCAGTTGGGCTACAAGCACCAGACCGAAGCCAACCTGACTCCACTGGAGGACACCCTCGAAGCGCTGGACGAGCAGGTTCGCGCCGGCAAGATCCGCCACATCGGCCTGTCCAACGAGACGCCGTGGGGCACCATGCGTTTCCTGGCCCTGGCCGAAGCCCGCGGCTGGCCACGCGCCGTATCGATCCAGAACCCGTATAACCTGCTCAACCGCAGCTTCGAAGTCGGCCTGGCGGAAATCGCCATCCGCGAACAATGCGGCCTGCTCGCCTATTCGCCGCTGGCGTTCGGTTTCCTGTCAGGCAAGTACGAAGGTGGCGCCCGCCCGCCAAAAGGTCGCCTGAGCCTCTACAGCCGCTTCAGCCGCTATTTCAACCCGCAGTCGGAAGCAGCCTGCAGCCGTTACGTGGCCCTGGCTCGCGAGCACGGCCTGGACCCGGCACAAATGGCCCTGGCGTTCGTGACGCAGCAGCCGTTCGTGACCAGCAACATCATTGGCGCGACCACGATGGAGCAACTGGAGAGCAACATCGCCAGTTTTGATCTGAAATTGTCGGAGGAAGTGCTGGAAGGGATCGAGGCGATTCACAAGGATCACCCGAACCCGGCGCCCTGATCGATAGCTAAACAGCATTCGCGAGCAAGCCCGCTGCCACATTTTCAACCGTATTCCCCTGGGAAAACTCGATTGAATGTGGGAGCGGGCTTGCTCGCGAAAGCGTCCGCCCAGTCACCGCAATTTCAAAGCGACCGCGCGATGATCTCCTTCATGATCTCGTTGGTCCCGGCATAAATCCGCTGCACCCGCGCATCCGCCCATGCCCGCGCGATCGGGTACTCCCACATGAACCCGTAACCGCCGTGCAACTGCACACACTCGTCGAGCACCTTGCATTGCAGGTCGGTGCCCCAGTACTTGGCCATCGCCGCTGTCGGTACGTCGAGTTTGCCTTGCAGGTGCAACTCCAGGCAGCGGTCAACAAAGACGCGGCCGATCTGGATTTCCGTGGCCATCTCCGCCAGCTTGAACCGGGTATTCTGGAAATCCGCGATCGACTTGCCGAACGCCTTGCGCTCGCGGGTGTAGTCCAGCGTCCATTGCAACGCCGCTTCGGCTGACGCCAGCCCACCAACGGCCACGGTGAGGCGTTCCTGAGGCAATTCCTGCATCAGGTAGGCAAAACCCATCCCGGCCTGGCCCAGCAGGTTTTCCTTGGGCACTCGCACATCCTGGAAGAACAGCTCCGAAGTGTCCTGGGCTTTCATTCCGACCTTCTCCAGGCGCTTGCCCTTGTCGAAGCCCGGCGTATTGGCCTCCACCAGAAACAGACTGGTGCCCTTGGCGCCAGCCTTCGGATCGGTCTTGGCGACGACGATCACCAGATCGGCCAGGTAACCGTTGGTAATGAATGTCTTGGAGCCGTTGATCACGTACTCATCGCCATCGAGCACGGCGGTGGTTTTCACCCCTTGCAGATCGGAACCTGCACCCGGCTCGGTCATGGCGATCGCGGTAACCATCTCGCCGGACACCAGCTTCGGCAGGTACTTGTGCTTCAAAGCCTCACTGCCGTAATGCAGGATGTAGGGCGCCACGATGTCCGAATGCAGGGAAAAACCGATGCCGGTCAGGCCCAGACGCCCCACCTCCTCGATCACCACCGCGCTGTAGAGAAAGTCCGCCCCCAGGCCGCCGTACTCTTCCGGCAAGTGCGAGCAAAGCATCCCCGCCTCCCCCGCCTTGTTCCACAGTTTGCGGTCGATATAGCCTTGTTTTTCCCATTGCCCATGGAACGGCACGGCCTCTTTTTCGAGGAACGTGCGCACGCTGTCACGGAAGAGCTCGTGCTCGGAACTGAACAAGGTTCTGGGAATCATGCGGCACCTTTTCTTTGTTTTTAGAAGGAGTTGACCTTCAGAGACTATGCCTCGCACCCGATACAGGACACTGGACACAACCGACAAAAAATAAGACGATCCAGCCGTCTGGTGACCACTTCCCCCTATAAAAATAAAGTTGAATTATGTCTAACCAAGCCTCCACGCCATTGCGGCGCGTCAGCATCCTGGCCATCGACCGGGTTTTCGCTTCCACCCTCTTGCAAGCCAAGGATTTCTTCCACCTCGCCAGCCTGCGCTACGGCAAACAGCTGGGCCAGGGCCTGACACCGGCGTTCGAAACACGCCTGGTCAGCCCCGATGGCAAACCGGTCAACACCTTCAGCGATGTGTTGATTCCGGTGGATGGCGGACTGGAAAACGCCGATATCATCGTGCTCCCCGCGTTCTGGGACGATTTCGACAGCCTGTGCAAACGCTACCCGCAAGTCCTGCCCTGGTTGCGCCAGCAACATGCGCGCGGTGCCGTACTGTGTGGCGAGGCCACCGGCGTGTTCTGGCTCGCCGAAGCCGGGCTGCTCAATGGCAAGGAAGCAACCACCTACTGGCGCTTCTTCAATGCTTTCGCCGAACGCTTCCCCCAGGTGCAACTCAATCAGGACAAGCACCTGACCGATGCCGACAACCTGTACTGTGCCGGTGGCACCACCTCGGCGTGCGATCTGTACATTTACCTGATCGAGCGTTTCTGCGGCGCCAACGTGTCCCAGGCCGTAGCCCGGGACATTCTGTATGAGGTGCAGCGCAGCTATTCCCCAGGACGGATTGGATTCGGCGGACAGAAACTGCACCAGGACGTAATCATCCTGCAGATCCAACACTGGCTCGAAGAACACTTCGCCGACAAGTTCCGCTTCGAAGACGTCGCCCGCGAACACGGCATGAGCATCCGCAACTTCATGCGCCGCTTCCAGACCGCCACCGGCGACAAGCCGCTGCATTACCTGCAACGCCTGCGCATCGAAACAGCCAAGGGCTTGCTGTCCGGCAGCCGCAAGAGCATCAAGACCATCAGCTATGAAGTTGGCTATGACGACGCGAGCTTCTTTGCACGGCTGTTCCGCCAGCACACAGAGTTGTCGCCGAACCAGTATCGGCAGCAGTTTCAGCAGGCTGCGTAGCCGAACCTCAACCGAATGTGGTAGCGAGCCTGCTCGCTTCCACATTGAATCTTGCGCCGGCCAGGCAGTTCTTTCGCTGTGCAGTTTCCTACGTAAAAAGCGGAATACAGAGCGCCGGAGAATCCAACCCTACCCACAGACGCAGCCCCTTAAAAAACTTCAACATCTTCCCTGCAAACACCATCAGGGAAGATCAACCATGACTATCGGATCAAGCTACAACTACCCTTCATACATCGCCAAGGAGGCCGCCCGAACAAAGCGCTCGGCTAAAAACAAATGGGCGGCTCGCTTTCCCAATCCGCCGGATTTGTGCTTTGACTATCGTGCACTGGTAGAACAGGAAAACGGCATCGCCAAGGCAACTGACCCGCAACATAAAATTTGCATCATCGGCGCCGGCGTCACAGGCCTGACCGCCGCCAGAGAACTCTATCGCTGCGGCTTTACCCATATCACTCTCATCGAACAATCCAGACGCATCGGCGGCAGGCATCTGACCGTTCCCGGTAGCCAAAACTCGGCAGCAAGCCATACACCGTTTGAAATGGGCGCAATGCGCATGCCCTTCTTCAACCGTGCGGATGAGCCACCGACAGAAGGTCGGTCGCTGATGGCTTACTACGCCAATCAATTTGAATTGGCGTTTTCAGACTTCGCCAACCCCGGTAGCCAATGGGTTAACTCCACAGGCATCTATCTCCGGGAGGGCAGCATGGGCGGCGGATCGGCGCCGCAAATGTTGATATGGAAAAACGAAGACGGCGTCACACCACCTCCAGGCGATGAATTGCAAAAGGTTTATGCCAAGTGGAAAGCCTTTGCCGATCGCATGACTCGCCACGTTGCTGAGCATTATGCGAGCCAGGAATGGGAAGCCATTTGGGCTTCTATCGTTGAAAAATACGAGAGTGTCTCGTTCCGCGACCTGGTTAGCATGCCAGCACTGGAAGCTTGGGATGGCCGTTCACCCGGGGATTTCGGCGGAATGGGAATGTCTGCGCAAGAGTCCGCAATTTTTTACGCGATAGGTATAGGTGACGGTAGCTGGGGAGCTTTTTACGACGTCTGCTGCCTCTACCCTCTGCGTACTGCGATTTTCGGTTTCAGCAGCCAATTGCAACTGATCCATGGTCGAGTGGACTCAAACGGCGATCCACTGGATTCGCCCTATCTGAATAGCGAAGCCGTTTTTGACTCAATGGGGCAGAGTTTCGACAGACCCCGCTACATCGGCCTCGCGGCTTTGGACGAATGCCTGCTGTTTGTGAAAACCGACGAAACCGGAAAGTCCCTCTACGAACATTGCCTCGAAAGAAGCAATGGGTTTCTCACCGACTCATCCGTCACAAAACTGGAAAAGCTGAACAATCAAAAAATACGCGTCTACTACAACTGGAAACACAGTCAACCCGAGCAAATCCAGGAGCAATTTGATGACTTTGACTCGGTCATCATGACACTACCCTCCTGGCTGATTGAAACTCGAATCAAGCTCGAAAATTTCACCCGGGAGATGCTGCCTTTCGAGACGATTAACGCCTACAAAACCGCACACTGGGAAACTAGCTGCAAAGTGTTTGCACCGCTGAAAAAATCATTTCTCTCGAAAAACAAAAACATCCCGCAAGCCATCGTAACCGACAGTTTCATCCACGATGTCTATACCTACCGCTACAACGACAATTACAGCTATGACTGCATCCTGCTGAGTTATACCTGGGAAGATGACGCAACCAAGCTCGCCTCATTCAGCGATAAGGAGCTGGTATCAAAGTGCGCCGAAGAGCTGGATCGCATACTCATGAACTCTGCCAACGTCCAGGAAAAAATCTCTCCCTACATAGGCATTGATCAAGCAGTGGTTCAGCGTTGGATCACTGATAAAAATGCTCTGGGCTGTGCCAAGCTTTACCGACCAGGCACCTACTACGATGCCGTCGGCCTGATGAAGTACAACCGGGACCTTGCTCATGTATCAGGCTTGTATTTGTCCGGCGAGTCATTTTCCGTCGATGCTGGTTGGACGGAGCCATGTTTTCGCGGTGCTGTCGATGCGGTGATTCATATCTGCAACAAAACCGCCGCGACCTTCAATGGCGGATTTTCCTTGAGCGACTACCCGCACTACCAAGTCAAAATCTGATCACATCCCCGTTCCAGAGTCATGCACGCAATACATGGCTCTACCTCTCGCGTCGGCTACCCACTGCCATCAAACATCACTCTGATCCATTTTCGGACAAGGACTACGACCTAAACGGAAATAGCTGACTTACACCCCATTCCTGATTCCCCTCTTATACACACGCCATTTAACAGTTTGAAAAACAATAAAAAGAGGAACGACGGAATGACTGAGCCAACAAGCCCTGTTCGTGTAGCAGTCGTGCAATTCGATCCACAAGTCGGCATCGAGAAATGTGTAGGTAATCTGCGTCGCAGCCTGGAATTGGCGCTTGAAGCGGTAAACGGCAGTGCGAATCTCATCGTTCTGCCCGAGCTTTCCAATACCGGCTATTTCTTCAGCAATCGACAGGATGCCTTCGCCCATGCCGAAGCAGTTCCCGCAGGGCCAAGCGTGCAGTGCTGGATCGACTTCGCCCGCGAACACAACGTTTACCTCGTGGCCGGTCTGGCCGAACGCGACGGCATGCGACTCTTCAACACCGGCGTACTGGTGGGACCAGACGGTTTTATCGGCAAGTACCGCAAAGCCCATTTGTGGAATCTGGAGAAGCTCTGGTTCACACCCGGCGACCTGGGTTTCCCGGTTTTCGACACACCGATCGGCCGCATCGGGCTGTTGATCTGCTGGGACATCTGGTTCCCGGAGGTGCCACGGATCCTCGCCCAGCAAGGCGCAGACATCATTTGCAGCCTGAACAACTGGGTCTGGACACCGCCGCCGCTGTTCGACGATGCCGGTAAGTGCATGGCGTCGTATCTGACGATGACCGCCGCTCACGTCAACAACGTGTTTATCGCTGCCGCCAGCCGGATCGGCGAGGAACGCGGCGCGCGCTACCTGGGTTGCTCGTTGATTGCCGGAACCAACGGCTGGCCGATTGGCGCCGTGGCTTCGGCAGACAGGCAGGAAATCCTGTTTGCCGATGTCGACCTGACCAGCTCCCGCAGTGCGCCCATCTGGAACAATCTGAACGATCTGCATCGCGATCGCCGAGCCGATCTTTACGATCAGATGCTCGGCTACACCCAACACCCTTGCCTCCCACGTTGATCAGGAGGCCTATCGCATGGAAGTTACAACCGACAAAAACCAACCATCGCGCAAATCACCGATTGATACAGCCGTCGTCCTGCTAATGATCGGCGCGACACTGCTGATCGTCTGGCTTTCTTTCAGCAACCGGACTTTCTGGGGAGCGCATTGGCCCGGGTACGGCGACATGGTATCGCTGCTACCCGAACCGAGTGCCTGGTTGCGTTGGGTGTTAGGCGACATCAGCGAGGTGGCTTTCTACAAGCACGAGTTCGCCTCGATCGGCCTGCTGGCGGGCGCTTATCTGGCTTACTGGGCGAATCGAACGGGGAAATCCTGGCAAGGGTTTGCCATCTCCTATGGAACGGGACTTTGGCCCTGGCTGGTCACCAGTTCGTTGCTCGGGCTGCTACTGAGCAATCTGCTGTGGGGCTGGACGGTGACAGCCACAACCTGGCAACCCACATTCGTAGCATTCGTCTCGCTGCCAGCGGCGATGGTGCTGATGTTTGGCGGAGGCTGGAAGGTCACTATCAACGGCGCACTCATGGGCGCCGTATTCGTCACACCGATGTGCCTGCTGATCGTCAACTACGTGTGCCAACCGCTGGCCTTGCCTGCAGTGATCGGTAATGTGCTGGGCATGGCGATTGCCAGCGTCCTGGCGTTTCTGTTCTGCCGCTATTGGCCGAACCTGGTGAATTCCAGCTCGTCGCAAACGCCACCCGCCTCGATTGCTCCCGCCAAGGCGCCCGACTATGGCGTCATCTGGAGCCTGCGCCGGATTCTGGCGGACTTTTCCGAAGCACCGTTCTTCGGCAATGAGCTGGCCAGCCTTGGCCTGATACTGGGTGCATTGCTGGCGTACAGCTTGAACCCTTCAAGCCCCGCGTACGGATCGGGCCTGTTGCTGCACATCATCGGCGCGCAGGCATTGGCCTCAGCCATCGGCGTGCTGATCTGGCGTCAACAATGGATGCTGCGCGGCTGGTATCCCACTTACATCCCGCTGGTTTCAGTGGTGCCCGCGGCGATCCTGGCCTATGGCGGCAGCTGGCAGATTATCGTCTCTAGTGCACTGCTTGGGGCATTGCTCGCACCACCGCTGGCCTGTGGGATTGCCAGGAAATTACCGGCCGACATGCACGCCTACATCGCCAATGTACTGTCGATGGCCATCAGCACACTGCTGATCGTGCCGCTGATCGGTTTTTTGATCGCTGATTAATGCCCCAGCCATTCGGCTGTATCGCGGCCTCAAAAGCGGATACAGCCACTGTTCATTACAAACAAGCGAGGTATCCCATGGACCTGCCCAAACTGTCCATCGCGGCACTTGGCGGCACGGTAAGCATGCAAGCGAGCAATGCCTGTGAAGGCGTCATCCCGACCGTCAGCGGCGAAGCCCTGCTGACTTCCATACCGGAACTGACGACACTGGCCGGAGTCACCGTCGAGACCCTCGGCCTGCTGCCCAGTGCGTCCCTGGATTTCGAGTTTTTGCTGACCGTATTGTCCTGGGCTGAGTTTCAGGTCAAACAGGGCGCCGTTGGGATCGTGATAACCCAGGGCACCGACACCCTCGAAGAAGCCGCGGTGTTTTTGGATTACCTGTGGCCCTACGACACCCCCTTGGTGCTGACCGGTGCCATGCGTTCCGCAGCGCAGCCAGGTGCCGATGGACCGGCCAATCTGCTGGATGCATGTCGCGTTGCCTTGGCGCAGAACAGCCGGCAGCGCGGTGTCCAGGTCGTGATGAACGGACAGATTCATCAAGCGTGCAGCGTACGCAAAACCGATTCGCTGGCATTGCAGGCGTTTTCCTCTCCGGTCGTGGGGCCCGCGGGCCTACTGTTGGAAGACCGTGTTCGCTACCTGCGCCCGCCGGGGCCGCGCACGGTGTTACCGTTGCCGCAACAGACCACACAGAAAGTTGCATTGCTTGAGGCCTCACTTTCGGCCGACACCCTGTTACTGGAAAATATTCTCGCACTCGATTACGACGGGCTGGTGATCGGCGGTTTCGGCGCCGGCCACATCTCGCAGCGCTGGGCGACAATGATTGAGCATATTGCCAAGCGAATCCCCGTGATCATTGCGACCCGAACCGGCTCTGGCTCCACTGCACGAGCCTCTTACGGTTTTGGCGGTGGTGAGATGGACTTGATCCGCAAGGGGGTATCGATGGCGGGTTTTCTATGCCCGCGAAAAGCCAGAATTCTGCTTTGGCTGCTGCTGGGTTGCCAACGGCAGCACGAGCTTGCGGAGCATCTCAACGAGGACATTTGACTTCAAAACAATGTACAAACCTGTGGGCGGATGATTTGCGCTGACAAAAAAGGCCTGCATGTGCAGGCCTTTTTTTATTTTCCAGAATCGTCCTACGGCTTGTGTGCCCGGGCCAGGAATTCGTGGGATTGCATTTCCAGCAGACGACTCAAAGTACGCTGGAACTCGAAGTTCAGGCGGCCACCTGTGTACAGGTCTTTAAGCTCCACTTCGGCAGAAATGATCAGCTTCACGTTACGGTCGTAGAACTCGTCGACCATGTTGATGAAGCGTCGGGCGATGTCGTCGGTGGTGACGCTCATCTGCTCGACATCGCTGAGCAACACGGCGTGGAAGATCTTGCCCAGCTCGATGTAGTCGTTCTGGCTGCGTGGGCCGTCGCACAGTTCACGGAAGTTGAACCAGGCCACGTCATCGCAGGTGCGCAGGGCACGAATTTCACGGTTTTCGATCATCAGCACGTCATTTTCGACCGCCGCCGTGCATTCCGGAGTCAGCGCCCGGAAGCTCTTGCGCAGGCTTTCGTTGGCGGCTTCGTCGAGCGGATAGTGGAACAGCTCGGCCTGTTCAAGGTGACGCAGACGATAGTCGACGCCGCTGTCGACGTTGACGATCTCGGTATTCTGCTTGATCAGCGCAATGGCCGGCAGGAAGCGCGCGCGTTGCAGGCCGTCCTTGTACAGGCCGTCCGGCACGATGTTCGAGGTCGCGACCAGGGTCACGCCGTTCTTGAACAGCTCCTCCATCAAGGTGCCAAGGATCATGGCGTCGGTGATGTCGGAAACGAAGAACTCATCGAAGCAGATCACCCGGGCTTCGGTGGCGAAGCGCTTGGCGATGATGGTCAGCGGGTTTTTCTCGCCACCCAAGGTCTTCATCTCTTCATGCACACGCTTCATGAAGCGGTGGAAGTGAGTGCGGGACTTTTCCTTGAACGGCAGTGCTTCGAAGAAGGTGTCCACCAGGTAAGTCTTGCCGCGACCTACGCCCCCCCAGAAATACAGGCCCTTGACCGGGGTCAAATCCTTCTTGCCAAACAGCTTGCCCAGCAGGCCCGGTTTGTTTTGCTCGGCCGCGACCAGGTCGTCGTAGAGGCGCTGCAAATGACGCACAGCAGTTTCCTGCGCGGCATCATGGAAGAATTCCGGGCGTTTCAGATCAGCTTGATATCGTTCTAGGGGCGTCATAATTCGTTAGCAAGGCAACAAAAACGGGCCGACACTGTAGCGACGGCCCGGAGGAATGGCAATCGGCCCTTGGTCGAGCCGGGCCGCTGTTTATTCCTGAACTGGCGTCAGGGCAATGCGTAAAGCTTCAATGGCAGCATCGCGCGCAGTGCTGTCGGCGAAGGCCGGGCTGTCGGCAACGCACTCGCCTTCGAGCCAGACGCTGAAACCCAGCTCTTCACTGCGCACATCCAGTGGCTGACCCGATTGCAGTTGCTTGGTCACCTGACCGGCGGTCTTGCCGTCGGCGAAGTTGCGCGACAGCAGCAGTTGTTCGCCATCGGCCGCCAGCAGACGGAAGCGGAAGCTGCCGTCGTCTTCGCGGAAGCTGACAAAACGTGCAGCTTTCGCGGCCTTCTTCTTGGTGCTCGTCGCCACTTGGGCCTGGGCAACAAAGGAGCGCAGACCCACCGCTTCACGCAGTTCATTGAGGAACGGTGTCGCTACCGCACGGGCCTTTTTCGCGCCGTGCTGCAGGATGTCTTCCAGGTCCGCCGGACGCTCGATCAGCTTGTAATAACGATCGCGGGATTCACCCAATTCGTTGTCGAGCAGCTGGAACAGGCGACTCTTCGCCTCGCCCCAACCCAGGCCCTGCAACAATTCGCTGCGGAACTCGTCGGCCTGCGCCGGAGTGGCGAAGGCCTGGAACAGGGTGAACAGGTGCGAGTTATCAGGATCCTTGGCTTCGCCCGGCGCGCGGGAGTCGGTGACGATCCGCGAAATCGCGTCCTTCATCTCTTTGGCGCTGCTGAACAACGGAATGGTGTTGTCGTAACTCTTCGACATCTTGCGGCCATCCAGGCCCGGCAACGTGGCGACGCTCTCTTCGATCAACGCCTCGGGCATGGTGAAGAACTCTTTGCCCTGGCCGAACAGGTGATTGAAGCGCTGGCCGATGTCCCGCGCCATTTCCACGTGTTGGATCTGGTCGCGACCGACCGGCACCTTGTGCGCATTGAACATCAGGATGTCCGCGGCCATCAGCACCGGGTAGCTGTACAGGCCCATGGTGATGCCGGCATCCGGGTCTTCACCGGTTTCGACGTTCTTGTCCACCGAAGCCTTGTAGGCGTGAGCGCGATTGAGCAAGCCCTTGGCGGCAACGCAGGTCAGCAGCCAGGTCAGCTCAGGGATTTCCGGGATGTCGGACTGGCGGTAGAAAGTCACGCGGTCGACATCCAGGCCACCGGCCAGCCAGGTCGCGGCAATTTCCAGACGCGAGCGCTGGATGCGCAGCGGGTCATCGCACTTGATCAGGGCGTGGTAGTCGGCCAGGAAGTAGAACGAATCGGCATTGCTGTCACGGCTGGCGACGATCGCCGGGCGGATGGCGCCGGCGTAGTTGCCCAGGTGTGGCGTGCCGGTAGTGGTGATGCCGGTGAGGATACGGGTACGAGTCGTCATGGGTAATCGCTTGTCAGACTGCAATCAATTCGAGAGACGCGGCAGGATCAGATCCTTGAGATCGGTCAGCTTGCCATGAAAAAAGTGTCCGCATTCTGCCACTTTCAGCAGCTCATGGGGACGTTCGAGCGTGTCGGACCATTGGTAAACGACTTGCGGATCGATCACTTCGTCGGTTTCCGGCTGAATCAGGGTCAGTTCACCGTGCTGCGGCAACTGATCCTGATCCCCCAGGCGCATGACCGCCGGCGCGACCATGAACAGGTGCTTGAGCTGCTCGCCCTGCGCTTCCAGGCGCCCGCCGAGACTTGCCGCAACAAACCCGCCAAAAGAGAAACCGAACAGCGTCAATGGCAATTCTGGATGTTTGGCACGCAACCACTCGGCCACGGCCTGGGCATCATCGACTTCACCCGTGCCCATGTCGTGGGAGCCTTCGCTGGCCCCGACACCACGGTAGTTGAAACGCAAAGTAATCAAACCGGCATCACGCGCAGTACGCTGCAGGGTCGATACCACTTTGTTGAGCATGGTGCCGCCCTGCACCGGGTTTGGATGGCAGATGAGCGCCAGGCCGCGAGGCTGCTCGTTGTCCAGGTACAGTGCTTCAATTTGCCCAACCGGGCCATCAATCACTACAGGGGTTTCACGCATAAGCAAGGAAGGAACTCCGTGACCTCGAATCGGGTCGACTCGTCTAGCAAATTGTCTGTGGCTGTCTATTGCGAGTGAATCGCGGTATACAGCGCAGGTTCGAGCCGTTAACGTAAAGCAAAGCCGTTTATAGAGGAAGGACTCGTGGAACACTCGCTCTTAGTTTGGTTGTTACCGACTCTTGCCCTGGTTGTGGGTGTCGCCATTGGGTTTCTGATCGCTCGCCTTGCGCCGAATGCCGCGCCTAGCAGCACTCAACGTCAGCTGGACGATATTCAGGAACGTTTCGACAGTTATCAGAACGAGGTGGTAACCCACTTCAACAGCACCGCGACACTGGTCAAGAAACTGACTGCGAGCTATCAGGAAGTGCAAGATCATCTCGCCGAGGGTGCCAACCGCCTGGCCCTGGACGAGCAGACTCGCCAACGCCTGCTGGCCTCCCTGCACGCCGATGCGGCGCAGGCTCCACGGGAACGCCTGACGCCACCGCGCAATCAGGAGCCGCCTCGCGACTACGCCCCTAAAACCCCGAACTCGCCGGGCATGCTCGATGAGCATTACGGCCTGAAGAAATAATCAGGTTTCGCGCGATGTAAAAAGCCCCCGGACATTCATTTGTCCGGGGGCTTTTTTATTTCTGATCGGACATCTCGGTTGAATGTCCCGGCCTCTTCGCGGGCAAGCCCGCTCCCACAGTGATTGATGTCGCCCACAAAACCTGTGTTCAGGAGCGGGCTTGCCCGCGATGGGACATCAGATGATCAGCCCAAGACTTCGCCGGCCACCTGATCGATCGCATCCTTGGTGATACCAACGATGAGATCCGCTTCAGCCTCGGTCAGGACCAGCGGCGGTGCAAAACCAAGGATGTCGCCATGGGGCATCGCCCGGGCGATCATGCCGCGCTCCAGGCACGCCGCCGAGACTTTAGGGCCGACCTTCAGGGCGGTATCGAATGGCGTGCGCTGTTCACGATCAGCCATGAACTCGACCGCCGCGAGCATGCCGTCACCGCGCACTTCGCCCACCAGCGGATGGCCTTCAAGGGTTTCGCGCATGCGCCGATTGAGATAGGCACCGACCTTGTCGGCGTTGGCCGTGAGGTTTTCCCGCTCCAGGATGTCGAGGTTGGCCAAGGCCGCCGCCGCGCAGATCGGGTGCCCGGAATAGGTCCAGCCATGACCCATGGCGCCCTGGGACTCGGAAGCCTTTTCGATCACGTCCCAGACCTTTTCACCGACGATCACCGCCGACAAAGGCGCATAAGCGCTGGTCAGGCCTTTGGCCGTGGTGATCAGGTCCGGGCGCATGCCATAACGCTGGCTGCCCATCTTCGAGCCCAGGCGACCGAAGGCGCAGACCACTTCATCAGCGATCAGCAGCACATCGTACTTGTTCAGCACCGCCTGGATCGCGGCCCAGTAGCCGGCCGGCGGAACGATGATTCCGCCGGTGCCCATCAATGGCTCTCCGATGAAGGCGGCAACGGTGTCCGGGCCTTCGGCGAGGATCATTTTTTCCAGTTCGTCGGCGCAGTAGCGCACGAACGCTGCTTCATCCATGCCGGTCGGCGCCTTGCGATACCAGTGCGGGCATACGGTGTGTTTGATGCCTTCGGCCGGCAGGTCGAAATGCTGATGGAAGCTCGGCAGGCCGGTCAGGCTGCCAGTCATGATGCCCGAGCCGTGATAACCGCGATCGCGCGAGATGATTTTCTTCTTCTGCGGGCGCCCCAGCACGTTGTTGTAGTAGCGCACCAGTTTGATCTGGGTTTCGTTGGCGTCGGAACCGGAGAGGCCGTAGTAGACCTTCTTCATACCTTCTGGCGCCCAGTCGATGATGCGGCTCGACAGCTCGATGATTGCCTCGGTCGAGTGCCCCATGTAGGTGTGGTAATAGGCCAGTTCCTTGGCTTGCCTGTAGATCGCGTCGGCCACTTCGGTTCGGCCATAGCCGATGTTCACGCAGTACAGGCCGGCGAAGGCATCGATCAGTTCGCGGCCTTCGTGATCGCGGATACGGATCCCCGAGGCGCCCGTGATGATGCGGCCCTTGAGTGCGCCGCTGGCGTGGTCATGGGCGTGAGTCGAAGGGTGCATGAAGTGCGCACGGTCTTGTTCGAACAGCGAGTCGAGTTCTTGGTTCATGGCAATCTCCTGAGAACTGGCCTTAGAACTGGCCTTGATGATGCAGACAAAAGTATTTGGTTTCGACAAAGGCTTCGAAGCCTTCGGTGCCGCCTTCACGGCCCAGCCCCGAGGCTTTCATGCCACCGAACGGGATCGGATGGCCGGTGAACTTGACGCCATTGACGGCGACCATGGCGTGGTCGAGCCGGCGGATCAGCGGGTAAATCAGATCCAGGCGATTGGAGCAAATGTAGGCGGCCAGACCATATTCGGTGTCGTTGGCCATCTCGACGGCCTGATCGAGGGTGTCGAACGGCATCACCCCGGCAATCGGCGCGAAATTTTCCTCGCGGTAGATGCGCATCTGCGGCGTGACGTCGGCCAGCACCGTTGGCTGGTAAAACAAGCCGCCAAGGGCATGAGCCTCCCCACCCACCAGTCGTTGCGCGCCGTGTTGCAGGGCATCGGCGACACGTTCGGTGGTGACATCGAAGGCCGCCTGGTGCATCAACGGTCCGACATCGACCTGTTGCTCGCGGTCGCCGATCATGGCCGGACCGACCTTCAACTCACGCACGGCAACGGCAAATCGCTTGAGAAACTGCGGATAAACCGATCGTTCGACCATGATGCGGTTTGCCGCACAGCAATCCTGGCCGGAGGTCTGGAACTTTGCCGCCACCGCGACTTTCACCGCCAGCTCAAGGTCGGCATCGGCACAGACAATGAACGGCGCATTGCCGCCCAATTCCAGCGCAACCTTTTTCACGTCCTGAACTGCGGCTTGCAGCACCAACTTACCGACGCGGGTCGAGCCGGTGAAACTGACCGAGCGCACGCGCAGGTCCTGCACCAGGGTTTGCATGGTCATCTGCGGCTCGCCCAGCACCACGTTGAACACGCCGGCCGGAAAACCCGCTTCCTCGGCGAGTTGCGCCAGGGCGAACGCCGAGTACGGCGTCTCATGCGCCGGTTTGATCACCACGGTGCACCCGGCGGCCAGGGCTGCGGCGGCTTTGCGGGTGATCATTGCCGAGGGGAAATTCCACGGGGTCAGCAATGCACAAACACCGACGGGTTCCTTGACCGTGCCCAGGTGCGCACCGGGAATGTGGCTGGGAATGTTTTGCCCATACAAGCGTCGGGCCTCCTCGGCAAACCACGGAATGAAACTGGCGGCGTAGGCGATTTCGCCACGGGACTCGGCCAGGGACTTGCCCTGCTCCAGGCTGAGAATCCGCGCCAGATCTTCCTGTTGCTCAAGAATCAATGCCGCCCAGCGCCGCAGAATCACGCCGCGAGCCTCCAGGCTTTGCTCGCGCCAGCCGGCGAACGCGCGGTGCGCGGCATCGACGGCGGCGACGATCTGCGGTTGATCGAGCATCGGGACATGGCCGATCAGTTTTTGATCAGCCGGGTTATGCACGGCGATGCTGTGGCCGCTATCGCTATGGACCCAATGACCATCGACGTAGCAAAGGGCCTTGAACAGCAGGGGATGTTTGTAAGTCATGGTGTTCACTCCAATCCGTGTGCGTGGAACCATGCTAGGGCAGCGGGGCCTTCGGAATTTGGCGTTCGGAGGGTGTGCTGCAGGTGGTTTTTTCTGATTGGGCGGGGGTGAACAGCGGATTTTTGCGGTATGAATTCGGCTCTCGAATCGACACAAATCCATTGTGGGAGCGGGCTTGCTCGCGAAAGCGGTGTGTCAGGTACGTATGGTTAACTGAAGTCCCCTCTTCGCGAGCAAGCCCGCTCCCACATTTTTTGATTTGTGGTGATTTCAGGAATCTTGGGATAGCTCAGCCGGCAAGGCGCCACCGGTCTTGATGGTTTTGGTGACGATGTAGGTGAAATAGCGTTCGATGCCCAGGTCGTCGAGCAACAGTTGGTCGATGAAGCGCTGGTAATGATCGATGTCCGGTGCCTGGATCATCGCCATGTAGTCGACGCCGCCACCGGTGGCATAACAGAACGCGACTTCGGGGGCTTCACTCATGCGCTGTTCGAAGCGTCGCATGTCCTGCGCGGTGTGCCGGGCCAGGGTGATTTCCACCAGAACTTGCTGACTTTTGAACACCGCGTTCCAGTCGATCTGCGCGCGATAGCCCTTGATCAATCCGAGGGCTTCGAGCTTGCGTACACGCTCCCAGGCCGGGGTCACCGAAAGATTGATCGCCTCGGCCAGGCTCGACTTGGTGATACGCCCGTCGTCAGCGAGGATTCGCAGGATTTTCAGGTCATAGCGATCGAGTTTGTGCATGGGCCGGGAATCTCCTGAATGTAGGGGAACCCTGTGGGAGCGGGCTTGCTCGCGAAGGCGGTGTGTCAGACACCATCAATGTTGACTGACACGCCCTCTTCGCGAGCAAGCCCGCTCCCACAGGATAGGGTTTAGGTCAATACATCCGCGATGACCGCAATGGTATCGCCACAGCCCACCAACCCCGGAAAGTGTCGCGCCGCCAGCAAACCGCTGCGCGCCGCGCAGTATTCCACCGGAGCAACGCCGCTGCGGGTAGCGTCGTAGACGCGGGCGATCACGTCGCCCTTGTTCACGTTATCGCCCAGGTCGCAGCACATTTCCAGCAAGCCGTCGTGCTCGCTGGCGATGAAGCAATCGCCGTCGGGCATGTCGAGCATGATCGACGGCGCCGTCTGCACTTCGCCCTCAAGAATCCCGGCGTGCACCAGCAGATTGCGTACCCCGCGCTCGGCTATCGCCACGCTGCGCGCCGTGGACGAACCGCCGCCGCCCAACTCGGTCGTGACGAAGACTTTGCCCTGGGACTCGGCGGCGGTGTCGTACATCGCTCCGGCATCGAGTTCGAGCATGCGCATGCTGTACGGCGCATTGAACGCACGCATGCCGGCCTCGCATTGCGCCTGTTGCTGTTTGTCCGGCAGTACATGACACGCGGCGAACGGCAAGAAATCCAGGGTGCGCCCACCGGAGTGGATGTCCAGCACGATGTCGGCCAGTGGCAGCAAAGTGCGGGTGAAATAGTCGGCGATCTTCTCGGTCACCGTGCCGTCAGGCTTGCCGGGAAAGCTGCGGTTGAGGTTGCCCTTGTCGATCGGCGACGTGCGCCGCCCGGCGTGGAACGCCGGGGTGTTCATGAACGGAACGATGATCACCCGTCCGTTGACGTCGGCAGCCGTCAAACTTTGCGCCAGCTTGCTCAGCGCCACCGGGCCTTCGTATTCGTCACCGTGGTTACCGCCGGTGAGCAGCGCGGTCGGTCCCTGACCGCGCTGGATCACCGTGACCGGGATCATCACCGCGCCCCAGGCGGAATCGTCCCGGGAATATGGCAGTTTGAGAAAACCGTGCTGCACACCTTCGCGGCTGAAATCCACCGTGGCGCTGATCGGGTTGTCTGGCAGTTCACTCATGGCTCAATCCTTCACGAACAATTGGCGCGGCACATTGCACAACGTCTCGACGCCGGTTTCGGTGATCAGAATGCTCTCGGTGATTTCCAGCCCCCAGTCATCCATCCACAGGCCCGGCATGAAGTGGAACGTCATGCCCGGTTGCAACACACTGGTGTCGCCGGGACGCAGGCTCATGGTGCGCTCGCCCCAATCCGGTGGATAACTGATACCGATCGGGTAGCCGCAGCGACTGTCCTTGTGGATACCGAACTTCTCCAGCACCTTGAAAAACGCCACGGCGATGTCGCCGGTGGTGTTGCCCGGTTTTGCGGCTTCTAGACCGGCGGCAATGCCTTCGACCACGGCTTTCTCGCCATCGAGGAAGTGCTGCGGCGGCTTGCCCAGGTAGATCGTGCGCGACAACGGGCAGTGATAACGCTTGTAGCAACCGGCGATTTCAAAGAAGGTGCCGGCGCCCTTTTCGAAGGGTGAATCATCCCAGGTCAGGTGCGGCGCACTGGCATCCGCCCCCGTCGGCAATAGCGGCACGATGGCCGGGTAATCGCCGCCATGACCGTCGGCGCCGAGTATCCCGCTGCTGTAGATTTCCGCCACCAGTTCATTTTTGCGCATGCCCGGCTCGATCCGTTCGAGGATCCGCCCGTGCATGTTTTCGACAATGCGCGCAGCGATGCGCATGTAAGCGATTTCTTGAGGGGACTTGATCGCCCGCTGCCAGTTCACCAACCCAACCGCATCGACCAGCGTGGCTTTCGGCAGGTGTTTGTTCAGCGACAAATACGCGGCGGCGCTGAAGTAATAGTTGTCCATCTCCACGCCGATGGTCAGCGCATCCCAACCCCGGGCGCTGATCACCTCCCGCGACAGATAATCCATCGGATGGCGTTCCCGCGACTGCACGTAGATGTCCGGGTAACCGACGATGTTCTCTTGCTGCATGAACACCGTGCGCCGGGCGCCGTTGGCGTCCTGGCCGCGACCGAACCACACCGGTTCGCCATCGAGGGCCAACAGCACGCATTGATGAACGTAGAACGACCAACCGTCATAGCCGGTCAGCCAGGCCATGTTCGACGGATCGGTGACCAGCAACAGCTCGATGCCCTGCGCCTGCATGGCCGCTCGCACCTTGGCCAGACGCAGGGCGTATTCCTCCCGCTGGAACGGAAGATTGACGACTATCTGAGACATGCACATGCCCTCTGATAAATGACGCACGGATGAAAAAACGGTTTAACTGCCGAACTGAAATCCTTTGCCCGCCGAACGCGCGCGCTCGAAGGCCAGGTTAGCCATGGCCGTGTCCTGGGCGCCGGTGCCCGTGAGGTCGCACAAGGTGATCTGCGTTGCGTGCGTGCGACCGGGCCGTTGGCCGGCCAGCACCTGGCCAAGTTCTGCGAAACCCGATTCGTCGCTGACCACGCCCGCCGCGAGGGCGTGATGCAGCTCGCCGAGAATGCGCGTCTGGCTCAAACGATCGGCCACGTAGCGGTCGACCTGCGCCAGCGCACGGGGGGAAATTTCGTTCTTGTGCTCGGCGTCCGAGCCCATGGCGGTGATGTGCAGGCCGGGGTGCAAATGGCGCACATCGATCAACGGCTCGCGACTCGGCGTACAGGTGATTGCGATGTCGACATCGGCCATGGCCTCATCGATGCTCGTGCACGGCTTGACCGCCATGCCACTGTCGCGAGCCAGCTCGACACTGAAGGCCTGCGCCTTGGCGGTGTCCCGCGCCCAGACCCGCACGCTGTCGATCGGCCGCACCAGGCGCAGGGCTTGCAGTTGCAGCGCGGCCTGCTCACCGGCACCGATCAGCGCCACACTGCGGCTGTCTTCCCGCGACAGCGCCCGCGCCGCCACGGCCCCGGCCGCCGCTGTACGCACGACGGTCAGGTAACCGTTGTCCAGCAGCAAGGCATCCAGCAGACCGGTGCGCGCGGACAGCAACATCATCATGCCGTTGAGGCTCGGCAACCCGATTTTCGGGTTGTCGAAAAAACCCGGGCTGACCTTGATCGCAAAGCGCTCCAGGCCCGGCAGGTAGGCGGTCTTCACGTCCACTTCACCGTTATGTTCAGGAATGTCCAGGCGCAGGATCGGCGGCATGGCCACAGCGGCAGTGGCGAGCAGCACGAAGGCCTGCTCGATGGCTTCGATGCTCGGCAGATCCAGCGCCACGCAGGCACGCAGATCGGCTTCGCTCAACAAGGTGATTTCACTCATCAACGCGGCACTCCATTGAGTCGATATTGTGGGAATTCATGCATCGGCACCGGTCAGCACGCGCAGGTGCTGATCGATATCGACGTTGCGTCCGCTGACCACCACCACGACCGGCCCGCGCGGCGCGATCAAGCCTTCGAGCAGCGCGGCAATCCCCACCACCGCCGCCCCTTCCAGCACCAGGCGCTCTTCGCGGTAGGCGTGGCGGATCGCATTGGCGATGGAGGCTTCGCCGAGCAGATGCAGGTGATCGCAGGTATCGCGGGTCATGGCAAAGGTGAAGCGGTTGTCCAGGCCGATGCCGCCGCCAAGCGAGTCAGCCAGGGTCGGCAGCTCCTCGACTTCCACGGGACAGCCGGCCGCAAGACTGGCGTGCATGGCCGCACCGCGTTGCATGCTGATGCCGTGGGTGACGATCTGCGGGTTGGCACTTTTCAGCGCCAGCGCCACGCCGGCGAACAGACCGCCGCCGGACAACGGCACCAGCACATGGGCGACGCCCGGCTGCTGCTCAAGGATTTCCAGCCCCAGCGTGCCTTGCCCGGCGATGATCGCCGGGTGGTCGAACGGTGGCAGCAGCGTTGCGCCTTGCTCATGGGCAATGCGCTCGGCTTCACGCTGAGCGTCATCCTGGGACTGGCCGACGATGCGCACATCAGCGCCGAGATCGCGAATGGCCTGGACCTTGTTGCCCGGCACCAGGTGCGACAGGCAAATCGTCGCCTTCACGCCGTGTTGCGATGCGGCGTAAGCGAGCGCCCGGCCATGATTGCCGGTCGACGCGGCGACCACGCCACGCGCCTTCTGCGCGGCACTGAGCTGCGCCACGGCATTGCTCGCGCCGCGCAACTTGAAGCTGCCGGTGATTTGCTGGGATTCGAGCTTGAGGTACACCGGCACGCCCACATGCCGCGACAGGCTGGGCGAAGGCTCCATGGGCGTACACCGGACCAACGCTGCGATGCGCTGGCGGGCGAGGTAAATATCGTTGAGCTGTAGCGCTGACATGACCGCATCCCGAAGAGGTATTGGGCGCAGTCTAAGAGGGCTGGATTGTCGCGCTGAATGTACTAGGGCAATTTAGTCGACAAAATTTCGGCGTCTTTTTTTCACCTCAAAAGTCATGGATTTGCGGGTACTGGCCGAAGATCTCGCGCATGCCCATCAGCGCATCGCGCATTTCCTCGTCACTGCATTCGGCACCGACGCACACTCGCACCGCCCGTGGCCGCGGCGTGCCGCGCACGGTGAACGGGTCGGGTGAAGTGACCGCAATATGCTTGTGCCGTAGCGCGCGCACCAGGCTGTCGAGCTCCCAGTGCGGCGGAATGCCGATCCAGGCATTCAACGCATGCGGATGCTGGCCGAGCAGGTATTCGCCAAGGTATTCGCTGACCATCGCCTGACGCCCGCCCAATAACTTGCGTTGCAACTCCACCAGCGTGTCGGCGCGCCCGTCGCGAATCCAGCGCGTGGCGATTTCCGAAACCATGGGCGTGGCCATCCAGCTGTTAACCCGCAAAATGCTCTCGGTGCGCAGCGCCAGGCGCTTGGGCATCACCAGGTAACCGACGCGCAAACCGGTGAGCACTGACTTGGTCATGCTGGTGCAATAGAACGACAGCTCCGGCAGGTAATGGCTGATCGGCGGTGCGCGGCGCTCATCGAGCAGCGGCCCGTAGACGTCGTCTTCGATGATGTGCACGCCGAAGCGCCGGGCAATCTCGGCTATTTCGCGCCGACGGTTGTCCGGCATCAGGCTGGTGGTCGGGTTGTTGAGGTTCGGTGTGCAGACCAGCGCGGTGATCCGCTCATTGCTGCACATGTCCTCGAAATGTTCCGGGTCGATGCCGTAGCGGTCCATTTCCAGGCCCTTGAGGGTAAACCCGAGCACCTGGGAATTACCGATCACGCCGTGGTCGGTCAAGCCTTCGCAAAGCACCACGTCATCCGGGCCGGCAAGGGATGCCAACGCCAGGAAAATTCCGTGGGCGGCGCCGTTGGTGATCAGGATGTCGTCGCGCTCGACCCGCAGGCCTTGCCGAGCGATCCAGTGCATTGCCGCTTCACGGTGCGACTCAAAACCGGCAATCGGGCGAAATGCGTGAATCCAGGGTTGATCCTCTTCGGTGCTGAGTTCGCGACAGGTTTCGCGCCAGAACTGATCATGCTCTCGGGTGTGCATGATCCGTGTGATGGAAAAATCCACCAGCGCCCGTTCAGGGCTGTCGAGAATATAAGTGGCGACCCGGTCGCTCATTCGCCGCGAGACAAAACTGCCGCGCCCGACTTCACACCTGACCAGGCCCTGGCGCTCGAGCTCCTTGTAGGCATTGGTGACGGTTTGCACACTGATGCCCATGGCGTCGGCAACATTACGTTGCGGTGGCAACCGCTGATCATTGGCCAGTACACCCTGCTCGATATCGTCGGCGATCGCCTGGACCAGGATCTTGTATTTCGACTCGCCGCTGCGGGCGATTTCCAATGCTGCCTTCCACTTGTCCATCAGCGCCGAACCCACGTGTTTGCCAGTGCCGACAGCATCCCGCGAGAACCCCTGCAAAGCAATTGTCCTAGTGCAATGCAATGTGGCGCAGGGCTTTTGTATGCTCGGTACAAGGTCGATGCACAGGCTGCTGAACCAGCCGCCAACAACAACCAATCGATCTGTACCGGAACTGTGCCCCCAAGCTTCGGCTCAACAGGACAACGGCTCTCGTACGCTTTGCTCTTGTCACACTGCCTCCTACCACAGAGCCGTCAACGACGGGTCCACAAGAAACAGGAGATTTTATCGATGAGCAATTCCATTCCCCGCACTCCCCATGTCTTGCGTCACCTGTTCGTGGCTTGCGCGATGTTCGGCCTGGCCGCCAGCGCCCATGCCTCGACGCTGGAAACCATTACGAAAAACAGCAGCATCCGCATCGGCTACGCCAACGAAACCCCGTTCGCCTTTACCGAGACCGATGGCCGGGTCACCGGTGAATCGCCGGAAATCGCCAAAGTCATCTTCGCCAAAATGGGCATCAAGCAAGTCGATGGCGTGCTGACCGAGTGGGGCTCGCTGATCCCGGGCCTGCGCGCCGGGCGGTTCGACGTGATCGCCGCGGGCATGTACATCACGCCCGAACGCTGCAAGCAAGTCATCTTCACCGATCCGCAGTATCAGTTGCCCGACGCCCTCCTGACCGCCAAAGGCAACCCGAAAAATCTGCACAGCTATGAAGACATCGCCAAAAACCCGGATGTGAAACTGGCGATCATGGCCGGCACGGTCAACCTGAAATACGCACGGGATTCCGGGGTGAAGGACGCACAAATCCTCCAGGTGCCGGACACCACCGCGCAATTGCAAGCCGTGCGCGCCGGTCGCGCCGATGCTGCCGTGGGCACCCAATTGACCATGAAAGGCCTGGCTTCCAAGGGTGGTGAAAAGGTCGAAGCGGTCACCGAATTCAAAGATGACCCGTCGCATACCGGTTACGGCGCCCTCGCCTTCCGCCCGGAAGACAAGGACCTGCGGGATGCGGTCAACGCCGAACTGAAAAAGTGGCTGGGCTCCGAAGAGCACCTCAAGACGGTCGCCCCGTTCGGCTTCGACAAATCCAACGTGACCAGCAAAACGGCTGCCGAGCTCTGCGCTCAATAGTCGAGGCAGGCATGGCGCTGCGGCGCGATGCCTATCCCTGCTGACTTCGGATGTTGAACCATGCAGGTGTGAACAATGGGTGAATTACTTCCGCTTTTGATACAAGGCGCCTGGGTCACGCTCCAGGTAACCTTCTTCGGCTCTATCCTGGCGATCGTCGCGGCCATTCTGGCGGCGCTGGGACGCATGTCGCCGTGGCGGCCGCTGAGCTGGTTCTCGGTCGCCTACATTGAAGTGTTTCGCGGCACGTCGTTGCTGGTGCAGTTGTTCTGGCTGTTCTTCGTGTTGCCGCTGCCACCGTTCAATCTGGAACTGAGCCCCTACAGCGTGGCCATCGTCGGCCTTGGCCTGCACATCGGCGCTTACGGCGCCGAGGTGATGCGCGGTGCGATCAGCTCCGTGGCCAAGGGTCAGTACGAAGCGGCGACCGCGCTGAACTTCAGCGGCTACAAGCGCTTCCGTCGAATCATTCTGCCTCAGGCCTTGCTCGCGGCCATCCCACCGGGCACCAACCTGCTGATCGAACTGCTGAAAAATACTTCGCTGGTGTCACTGATCACCTTGTCCGACCTGAGCTTTCGCGCTCGGCAACTGGATCAGGCGACCTTCCAGACCCTGGAAATCTTCAGCCTGGCGCTGGTGATGTATTTCATCCTCGCGCAAGCGATCAACCTCGGCATGCGCAGCATTGAGCGTCGGCTGGCGCGCGGCCGGATGCGTGGAGGTCTGTCATGACCCTGTTCGACTGGACTTATGCCTGGCAGATCCTCCCCGATTTGCTGCGCGCTTCGCTCAACACCGTGGGCATTACCCTGATCGGTTTCCTGATCGCCATCGTGCTGGGGCTGTTCCTCGCCATCGGCCGGCGCAGCCGCCTGTACTGGCTGTCGTGGCCGATCGCCGGGATGATCGAATTCATCCGCAGCACACCGCTGCTGATCCAGGTGTATTTCCTCTACTACGTGCTGCCCAACTACGGCGTCAGCATGACGGCCATGCAAGTGGGGATCATCGGCATCGGCGTGCACTACGCCTGCTACATCGCCGAGGTCTATCGCGGCGGGCTCGATGCCGTGCCGCGGGCGCAGTGGGAAGCGGTGACTGCGCTGAACATCGCGCCGTACAGCGCCTACCGCAACATCATCCTGCCCCAGGCCTTGCGGCCGATCCTGCCGCCGCTGGGCAACTACCTGGTGGCAATGCTCAAGGACACGCCAGTGCTGTCGGCCATCACCGTGGTTGAAATCATGCAGCAGGCCAAGAACATCGGCTCCGAGAACTTCCGTTACCTGGAGCCGATCACCATGGTCGGTCTGTTTTTCCTCGCCCTGAGCATCGCCCTGGCTTATCTGGTACGGCGCCTCGAACTGCGCCTGGAGCTACGCTAATGACTTCTCCACTCTCGACCTCCAACGACCTTTCCCGGCGCGGCAACCTGACGCCGCTGCATCCGCAAGAGGCCACGGCCATGCATCAACCGAAAGCGCTCAAGCCGATTGTCAGCTTCCAGGACGTCACCAAAAGCTACGGCAATTTCACAGTGCTCGACCATTTGAACCTGGACGTCACACCCGGCGAAAAAGTCGCGATCATCGGCCCCAGCGGCTCGGGGAAATCCACGCTGTTGCGGGTATTGATGACCCTGGAAGGCATTGACGACGGTCTGATCCGCATCGAAGACGATTTGCTGACACACATGCCCAATCGCAATGGCGTGCTAGTGCCGGCCAATGATCGGCATATCCGCCGTGTGCGCGGCAAGATCGGCATGGTGTTCCAGAGCTTCAACCTGTTCCCGCACATGACGGCGTTGCAGAACGTCATCGAGGCGCCGGTGCAAGTGCTGGGCATGAAAGCCGCCGAAGCACGGGAACGCGCAGCGGATCTGCTGGAGCTGGTAGGACTGGGCAGCAAGCTGGGGCACTACCCTTCGCAGCTTTCCGGTGGCCAGCAGCAACGGGTGGCGATCGCTCGCGCATTGGCCATGCGGCCGAAAGTCATGCTGTTCGACGAAGTGACTTCAGCACTCGATCCGGAGCTGTGCGGCGAAGTACTCAACGTGATCCGCAAGCTCGGTGCCGAACACAACCTGACGATGCTGATGGTCACCCACCAGATGGGGTTCGCCCGGGAGTTCGCTGACCGTGTGTGCTTCTTCTACAAGGGCCAGATCCACGAACAGGGCACCCCGGCACAGATCTTCGAACACCCGCAACAGGAACGTACGTGTGCGTTTCTCAGTGCGGTGAAAGAAGCCAACTAAAAAAGCAGCACATGCAAATGTGGGAGCGGGCTTGCTCGCGAAGGCGGTGTATCAGGCAACTGTAATGTCGACTGATATTCCCTCTTCGCGAGCAAGTCGAATCGTCGCACCGCCGCTCCCACAGTTTGTTTTGCGGTGTTATGGATATTGCTGAACGTTACCTTGCTGCTGACCACCATACTGCTGGCCCGGAATCGCCTTGAGGTTGACCTCTACACGGCGGTTCTGCGCCCGGCCATTGACGTCAGCGTTGCTGGCAACCGGGCCATCCGGGCCGGCACCGCGAGCGCTCAGGTTGGCACCGCTGACACCTTGCGAGGTCAGGTAGGTTGCCACGCTCTGGGCACGGCGCTGGGACAGGTCCATGTTGTGCTGGCGGCTGCCGGTGCTGTCGGTATAGCCGACGATCTCGATCTGGTTCTGGTTGAACTCTTTCAGCGAGCCCGCCAGGTTGTTTAGCGGCTGATAGAAACTTGGGGCAATGTTCGCCGAATCGGTAGCGAACGTGATGTTGCCCGGCATGATCAGCTTGATCTGGTCGCCCTGGCGCTGCACTTCAACACCCGTGTTGGCCATGCTGGCACGCAGCTTTTTCTCTTGCTGATCGGCGTAGTAGCCGTAACCGGCCGCGGAAGCACCGACCACCGCCGCACCGATCAGCGCACCCTTGCCACGGTTATCGTGGTTGATGGCAGCACCGGCCAGCGCGCCGGCCAGAGCGCCGAGGCCACCGTATTTCGCGGTCTTGCTCATGCCTTCGGAGCCGCTATCCGCCTGCCCCTGAGCCTGGCCTTGAGCGCCGTAAGGGTTAGGCGCGGCACAACCGGACAAAACGGCCACAGCCGTAGCGAGAATAATCAAACGACGCGTGGTGAACATGTAGAGCTCCTACTTTTTTGCATTCTGTGGTGCAACGGACCAAGGCATCAGCCTTTGCGGGCGTTGGATCACTTTCTGGAACAAAAATTCCGCTCGTTACAAATCAGGCCCGTACAAACGGGTTTTCGCGCATTTCATCGCCCAGACGGGTATCCGGACCATGCCCGGCCACCACTATCGCCTCCTCGTCGAGGGTGTACAAACGTTGCTTGATCGAACGCACGATGGTGGCCTGGTCGCCACCCCACAAATCCGTGCGCCCTACTCCACGCTTGAACAACGTGTCACCGGCAATCAGCAGCTTGGCATCGGCAAACCAGAAACTCATCGACCCCGGTGTATGCCCAGGCGTGTGCAGCGCCACGCCACAGCCACAGGCCAGCTCTTCATCATCGGCCAGCCAACGGTCCGGGGACGGCACCGGGGTGTAAGGCACACCGAACATCTGGCACTGCATTTCCAGGTTGTCCCACAGAAACTGGTCTTCCTTGTGCAGGTGCAGGGTAGCGCCGGTTTTCTCCTTGAGTTGACCGGAAGCCAGGAAATGATCGAGGTGCGCATGAGTATGAATGATGCTGACCACCTTCAGCCCCAAGGCATCGAGACGCGCCAGGATCAGCTCATGATTGCCACCCGGATCGACAACGATGGCCTTTTTCGTCACCGGATCGCCGATGATCGTGCAGTTGCACTGCAACGGGCCGACGGGGAAGGTTTCGCGGATGAGAGTGGGTTGCTGGGACATCGGGGGCCTGCTCGATAAACGGGGACGAGCGATTTTCGCACAATTGAGTATCCAGCCAATGGCCACGACAAGTAACGTGAAAAATCCTTAACCCAGTACCCCCAACTCCTTGGCCCGCGCCACGGCCTGTGTACGCCGCTCAACGCCGAGCTTGCTGTTGATGTGACTGGCGTGGGTCTTGACCGTGTGCAGGGAGATAAACAGCTGATCGCTGATTTCCTGGTTCGAGCAGCCTTGGGCGATCAAGCGCAGGACCGCCAGTTCCCGCGCACTGAGCTGCTCCGCGGCCACGCAGGACTCCACTGCGGAACGGCTAGCCAATGCTGGCAGTTTTTCACTGAGGCTCAGGGAAACGGGGGTTGGCGGGCAGAGTTGCAGCTGTCCACGCAGCCAGTCCGGGTGCTCGGCCAGCAGACCCTCAAAGGGTTGCAGCACCCCTCCACCGGCGGCGTCCAGCGCCTGGGCCAGCGCCTTGCGTGCTTCCGGCTCGCGTCCGCTGCCCAGCAACAACGCCACTTTCTGGGTCAGCGCCATGGCACTGAGCATCTGCCGACCGCTTTGCTGGCCATGTTCGAGCAGCGCATTCAATCGTCCTTCGGCCAGCATCGGCTGGCCCTGGATGACTTCCAGCAAAGCTTGCTGCAATTCGATATGCAGCGGTAATTGCGGATGGAACTCCGGTGGTGCTGCCGCGTTTTCGCCGTTATAGGTCTGCCCCAGACGCGCCAGCCAGGCTTCGGCCAGGTCGGTGCGCCCCTGGGCCAGCCAGAGTTCACATTTGACCAGGGTGATCATGGCCAGGTAGTAAATCGGTGGCACATCCCAGATGTGCATGAGCCGCTCGGCTTCGGCCAGTTCGGCAAAGGCCTTGGCGAACTCGCCGCTGCTGCCCTCCAGCCTTGCAATCACGCAGTGGCCGATCAGCACGCTGATGTCACGACAGGCGCGTGCCTCGCTCAACCCTGCCTGCAATCGCACCCGCGCCAATTGCGGCTGCATGCGCAGGGCCAGCAAAAAACCCTCGTACAAGGTCAACCGGGCGCGAACCGCATATAGCCGTTGCGCAGACAGGCTCTGCAGGCGTTGCAGGCCCTGACGGACCTCCTCCAGCGCCCGACAGATTTCCCCGCGCGCTTGCAGCACCCGCGCACGGTCGTAGTGAGCCAGTGCTTCGAACAACGGGTTGCCGACCCGTTGCGCCAACTCCAGCGATTCGCGATTCAACCCCCGCGCCCGCCACAGATCACCGTCGGCGATGGCCAGGTTGGACAGGGTCGAGAGGCACATCAGGCGCTGGCCGTAACGCTTGGACGGAAGACTGTCCAACGCTTCGCGGCAGTACCGCAGCGTTAGTTCGCGGTTGCCGCGCCCACGGGCGATGATGCCGCTCAAAGCCAACCATTGAGCTAGCATGGACTTCTGGGCGGTGGCCGACGGAGCCGGCAGGAAGCGGCTCAGATGGCTGGCCAGCTCCTCGGCGGCATCCAGCTGGCAAGCCATGCCCAACGCCCAGCTGTAGAGCACAATCAACCGCGGCGTGCTGATCAGCAAACTGTCAGGCAAGTCCATTTTCCAGCGCAGCAGCATGCCGACATTCTGCTCGGCCAGCAGTTGCTCTTCGGAGAGGTTCTGCACCAGGTTCGCCGCGACGTCCAGGTGACCGGCACGCAAGGCCTGCTCCACGGCCTCATCGAGCAGTCCCTGGGCATTGAACCAGCGGCAGGCGCGCAGGTGCAGGCTGGCGGCCGGGACCATCGACTGGGAAGTCGGACGCGTGCGCAACAGATCGGAAAACAGGTGGTGGTAACGATACCAATGGCCATGTTCGTCCAGCGGCACCAGGAACACCTGGTGGGCGAGCAGGAAGCGCAGGATCTCCCCGCTGTCGTGGGCGTCGCGAACGGCATCGCACAGTTCGCTGCAAAAACGTTCCTGGGGTGCCGTGTCATAGAGGAACGACTGGACCTCGGCGGGCAAGCAATCGATAACCTCTTCGAGCAGGTAATCGCGGATCAGCCCTTCCCCACCGTGCAACGATTGCGGCAGCGCGCCATCGGTACCCGCCTCCGAAGCGGCCAGCAGCCAGAAGCGTAACCCCGCGACCCAACCTTCGCTGCGCTGGATCAGGTTTTCCAGTGCCTCACCGCGCAAGGAACTGCTGTGCCGGTCGAGCAGGCTCAAGGCCTCGTCGTGGGTCAGGCGCAGATCCTGTTCATGCAACTCAAGCAGTTGCCGCGACAGCCGCAGCCGCGCCAGATGCCAGTCGGGACGTTGGCGGCTGGTGACCATCACCAGCAAGCCATCGGGAAGATGATTGAGGAAAAATTGCAGGCAACGGTCCAGCACCGGCCCCTGGGCCAGATGGTAATCATCCAGCACCAGCAGTAATGGCGTCGCAGTGGACAGGTGCACGGCCAGCTCGTCGAGCAGGCCGTCCAGCCATTCTTCGAACGCGAATGGCTGATGGCGCTGGCGCATTTTCAACAGCCCGAGGGATTGCCTGCCCAGGTGCGGGAAATAGTCCTGAAGGCCTTCGAGCAGGCGCTCGAGAAAGCGTCCCGGGTCACTGTCGCGCGGGCTCAACCCCAGCCAGAGACTTTGCCAGTGTGCCGGCAAGCCCTGACAAAACTCCACCGCCAGCGAACTCTTGCCGAACCCTGCCGGTGCGCTGACCAGCAACAACCTGCCTGCGAGCCCGGCACTCAGGCGCTCGCACAAACGTGGACGCAGCACATGGCCGTCGGGCAACGGCGGGCGGAAAAAGCGCCCGTCGAGTGTCGCGACAGCAACCTGTGCAGAACCTGAGGGTGTAGACAGATCAGTCATAGCCGGCTCTTGTTTGAATTGCGGGTGGCGGCGTTGCAGATGTCCGCAGACTAGCCGTAAACGGATAGGGAATGAAGGTAATTGCTACAAATGGCTACAAAAAGTCTACAAGCAAAAAAAACGCCCCGAACCAGTCGGGGCGTTTTCAGAGGGTGCGGTCTCTACTCAGTTCACCTTAGCGAACGCCATCCTGACGCAGGGCGGCCGGGGTGAAGTCGCTGGTGGTGGCAGTGAAGCCGAAGTCATAGGCCGACTTCTCTTCGTTTTTCATGCCCAGTGCCAGGTATCGACCTGACTGCAGGTCGTACAGGGCTTCGAGGGCATACCACGGCACTTGCTTGTCGTAGTAGTTCTCGGCATGTGCCTCGCCTACACGCCACAGTTGGCCACGACCGTCGTAATGGTCGATGACTGCGGCCTGCCAGGTATCTTCGTCGATGTAGAAGTCACGCTTGGCGTAGATGTGGCGCTGACCTTCTTTCAACGTGGCAACCACATGCCACACCCGGCGCAACTCGTAACGCGCCAGATCCTGGTTGATGTGGCCGGCCTTGATGATGTCGGCGTACTTGAGGTTCGGGTCGTCGAGCTTGTAGCTGTCGGAAGCGATGTACATCTCCTTCTTGCCTTCGAGCTTCCAGTCATAACGATCCGGCGCACCGTTGAACATGTCGAGGTTGTCGGAGGTACGCAGGCCGTCGGCCGCGGTACCCGGACCGTCATAGGACACTTGTGGCGCGCGACGGACACGGCGCTGACCGGCGTTGTAGACCCACGCCGAACGTGGTTCCTTGACCTGGTCGAGCGTCTCGTGAACCAGCAGTACACCACCGGCCAGACGTGCCGGAGCGGTCACTTTCTGCTTGAAGTAGAACAGGATGTTGCCCGGATTTTTCGGGTCGTAGTCCTTCATCTTGTCGCGGAAGACGAACTGGTCCTGGAAATACACCAGGCTGAACGAGCCATTCGGCTGCGGCGTGGCCTGGGTCACCAGGCGGGTCACGCTGCCCCCGCGATAGCGGGTGATGTGGTTCCAGATGACTTCCACGCCGCTTTTCGGAATCGGGAACGGCACGGCGCTCTCGAAGTTTTCCAGGCCGTTGCCGCCGGACACCAGGTTGGTGTTGGTGGCATTGCGCTTGATGGCAGCGAACACGTCATCCGGCACGGTAGCACCGCGATGGGACGGATAGACCGGCATCTTGAAGGTTTCCGGGTAGCGCTTGAACATCGCGTACTGGCCCGGGGCGAGCTTTTCCTTGTACTGGTCGACGTTCTGCGCCGTGATGGTGAACAGCGGTTTTTCGCTGGCGAACGGATTGGACAGGAAACCTTTGCTGTCGACCGTACCGGCGTTCTTCGCCATCGGCTTCCAGGCCGGGATCGAACCGTCGGCGTTACCCGCCATTTCAGCGCCCATCGGGGTCAGGCTCTTGCCCAGTTTGTCGGCCTCGGCTTGGGGGACCGCTGCGATGACGCTGGTCGCCAGCAGCGAAAGACCCAGAACACCGGCGTGGAACAGACTCTTTGTTATTTTCATTTATGCGTTCGTCCTGAAAATACTGTGCTTAGAAGTTCACGCCGAGGCTGAGCGCAACGAAGTCGCGGTCATCCACGGTGGTGTACTTGCCGTCGAAGAAGTTGGTGTAGGCCAGGCTCGCGGTGTAGGTGTTCTGGTACTCGGCATCGACACCCAGGCTCACCGCTTTACGGCCTTCCTCGAAGTTGCCGCCAGGACCAGGGGAGTAACCGCTCACGTCATGGGACCAGGCAACGTTCGGCTTGAGGTTCACACCGGCAAACACGTCGTTGTATTCCCAGATGGCGCGGCCGCGGTAGCCCCACGAAGTCGCGGTGGTGAAGCCTTCGTCGGTGCAGTTGCGGCTGAGGTTGTTCCTCGGCGTGCCCGGGCCGGCACCGTTGATGGTGCTGTTGTTGAGTGCAACGCAGGTATTCTGCCCACCGGTCGCCGGCAACTCGCCAGGGCCGTAGACCGGGTCACGGCCGTAACGGACATCGGAAGAGCTTTCCAGCCCGCCGACATGGGTCACGCCCACTTCACCTACCAGGGTCAGACGGCTGGCGCCCATGACCTGATCGAAGAAGTGCGTCAGGGTAGTCTGGAACTGGGTGATTTCCTTGCGGTTATACCCGTGCAGGTCCTGGCCAGGCACGCCGTTGAGCAGCGAGGCGTTGCTCAGGGAGCCGCCCAATGGACGAACACCGGCGAACAGGATGTCGGTGGAGTTGAGCTGCACCGGAGCGTTCGGTCGGTAGCTGATCTCACCACTCCACGCCGTACCGGTAGGCAGGGTGGTGGAGAAGCTCAAGCCATACAGACGGATGTCTTCCGGGTACTCGATGAAGTATTGCGAGTTACCCGCCACCAGCAGTGGGCCAAGTGCCGCGAACGGGCCGGGCAGCGCGCGTGCGGTGTTGTAGACCGACTGCGGCGCACCGGTGGCGCTGAAGATCGGCGCACGGCTGTGGTAGTTCATGAAGTAGGCGCCGAACTCGGTGTCCAGCGGATCAAACATGTACTTGAAAGACGCACCCCACTGACCGCTGTCGCGGGCATCGCGATCCGGGCCGCGACGCACCAGAACACCTTCTTCGTTGACGTCAACGCCGTTGGCGGCCAGAGGCCCCAGGGCAATGGCCGGAATTTGCGAGCGTTTGTTCAGCACGCGCAGATTGTTGTCGCAGCCGTCGGCAACGATGTCCGGCTGGGAGAAGAACGTGCCGCAGTTGTCGACGACAGTCTGGTCCCATTCAATTTGATAGAACGCTTCGGCCGAGAGGTTTTCAGTCAGGCTCTGGGACACATAGAACATGTTGACCGGGATCAGGCCTTCCTTGATCTCGGCACCCGGGCGACGGAATGCGGACACGTCGATCGGGTTGATCGAGTTGATGCCGCCACCGATGAAGGTACTTTCACCCCAGCTCACGACCTGCTTGCCCAGACGCACGGAACCTGGTTGATCGGCAATGGAGTAGTTGTGGTAGACGAAGGCGTCGAGGATCTGGCCGCCGGCGGACTTGGCGCCTTCCTTGCGGCCCTCGTCGCTGATGTCCTTGAACGGACGGCTTTCGTCCTTCAGTTCAAAGTCGTACCAGTATTTGCCACGGACGAAAACACCGGTATCGCCGTATTTCAGTTCAAGGTCATGGATGCCCTTGAAGATCTTCGAGAAGGTTTCCCCGCTCTTGAAGTTCAGGTGACCATCATCAGAAGTCTGGGACAGACCCTTGCCGCCGTTGTTGACACCAATGAGGTTCTTGTTCGGCTGCTCGGTAGACCAACTGGCACCAATCGAGAGGGATGAGTCGAACTGACCTTCGATTTCACCGACGTTGAAACTGACGCCGAATGCTGGCCCGGCGAGCGTAGAGGCAAGACTGACAGCCAGGGGCAGTTTCGCCCGGCGCCAGAACTGGTTTACTGATGTCATCGACGCTACTCCATGTGCATTTTATTGTTATGGCATGAGCACTTCTAAAAACGCTGTGGATAACCGGGAGCCATGGCATCCCAAAGTCTTTCCAAAGTTGCATCGCCCCGGTTCGTGCGGTTGCCCCGTTCTTAAAAATCCTTGAGCGGACTATAGCCAGCAGGTAGTAGCGCTTGATCCCTCTAAAGTGTGATTTGCAGCTGCCAGCCACTCTGGAACAGTCCTTTCGCCAGTCCGACACCCGTCGGCACGGCAAGGATGGCTGAAAATTTCGATTTGACAAGCCAAGCGCTTGCTTGGTGGGCCTGGCGTGCCATTTCGGGCACGCCAGGAGGCACTTAAAGCGTCGAGAGGAAGGTGCTGTTGGTGGCCTGCCATTCGCTGATGTCGACACGAATGCGCTTCTTGTCGAGCTTGCCAACGCTGGTCTTGGGAATTTCAGTAACAAGGGCGATCTGGCTTGGAATTGCCCACTTGCTCAAGTGCCCCAACTCCACAAACGGCTTGAGGTGTTCCTTGAGTTCCCGGGCCCCGATTACATGACCTTCACGGACTACCAGCAGGGCAAACGGCCGCTCGCCCCACTGCGGATCGGGGATCCCCACCACTGCTACTTCACGTACCGCCGCATGACGGCTGATCAGGTCTTCCAGGTCCAGGGAGGAGATCCACTCGCCACCGGTCTTGATCACGTCCTTGATCCGGTCACGAATGTCGATCACGCCCATGCTGTCGAGGGTCGCCACATCACCCGTGTGCAGCCAGCCACCGGCCCAGAGTTCGGCACCCTTCTGCGGCTCGTTGAAATACCCCTCGGTCAGCCATGGCGCGCGTAGTACCAGCTCGCCCTGGGTCTCGCCGTCAGCGGGCAGGAAGTTGCCCTCGGTGTCGACGATCGCCGCCTCCACCAAAGGACCAGGCACGCCGGCCTTGATCCGGTAGGTGGTGCGTTCGTCTTCGGTGCCGGCCATCAACTCATCGTTCAAGTGCGCGCACGACACCAGTGGCCCGGTTTCCGACATGCCGTAGGCGGCGGTCAACTGAATGCCCTTGGCCTTGGCAGCCTCGTACAACGTGCGGTTCAGGGCGCTGCCGCCGATGACGATTTTCCAGCCGCCGAAGTCGAGGTTCTGCGCGGCCTTGGCATTGAGGACCATCTGCAAAATGGTCGGCACGCAATGGGAGAACGTGACCTTCTCCTTGCGCCACAACTCCACCAGGTATTCCGGGTCATAACGGCCGGGGTACACCTGTTTGAGCCCGAGCATGGTCGCCACATACGGCAAGCCCCACGCGTGCACGTGGAACATCGGGGTGATCGGCATGTACACGTCGTTGGTGCCCAGCAGGCGCACACTGTCGATCGCGCCCATGATGGTCGACACACCCATGGTGTGCAGCACCAGTTGCCGATGGGTGAAGTACACACCTTTGGGATTGCCGGTGGTGCCGGTGGTATAGAACGTGGTCGCGACCGAGTTTTCGTCGAAATCCTGGAAATCGTACTGCGGGCTCGCCGCGGCCAGCAGTTGTTCGTATTCGCCGACAAGGTTCGGCAGGTCCGCGGTTTTTTCCGGCAGGTCAGTCAGCAGCAGGGTCTTGTCGACCGTGGTCAGTTGCCCCTCGATCGCCTTGTAGAGGCCGACGAACTCGCTGTTGACCAGCACAAAGCGGTCCTCGGCGTGGTTCATGGTGTAGAGGATCTGTTCCGGCGACAGGCGCACGTTGATGGTGTGGATCACCGCACCGATCATCGGGATGGCGAACATGCATTCCAGGTAACGATGGCTGTCCCAGTCCATCACACCCACGGCATCCCCAGGCTTGACCCCGGCCGCTGTCAGCACGTTGGCCAGGCGGGCCACCCGTTCGATCAGGGTCGGGTAGCTATAGCGCAACTTGTCGCGGTAGATGATCTCGCGGGTTTTCTCATAACGGGCACCGGACATCAGCAGCCGCTTGATCAGCAGCGGGTACTGGTATGCGCCTTCGGCCGGGGGGATAACGCGAGTCTGCAACATAAGAATCCCTTTTTCTGACTGCACGGACGTGACTGAAAGTACGCACTGTAGTGCCCTTGATCGTCAGCCAAATCAGCCAAAGGAATGATTTGTAGAGCCGCGTGAATACTGGCCTTGAGCCAGCGCTCACGCTGTTCGATGTACTTTGTGCTCAGCGCAATCAATGCATCTCGGTGAACGCCAGCTTCACGCCGATCGCAATCAGCACCGCGCCCATGGTCCGGTCGAACCAATGCCCCATGCGCGCAAAACCGGCGCGTACGCGCTGCTGGCTGAACAACATCGCCACCAGGCAGAACCAGGCGGCTGTCGCGGCGGCCAGATAAACCCCGTAACCGGCCTGCACGGCCAGCGGCGTGTGCGGGTTGATCACCACGGTGAACAACGAGAGGAAGAACAATGTGGCTTTCGGGTTGAGGCCGTTGGTGACGAAACCCGAGGTGAAGGCGCCGCGGGCCGTGCGCTCGCCGGCTTCCTTGTGCAGATCGTCCGCCACAGGCTTGGCCGGCTGCGCGCGCAGTGCCTTGTAACCGATGTACAGCAGGTAAGCGGCGGCGGCCCACTTCAAGGCATTGAACAGCACGATCGACTGGGACACGATCAGGCCGATACCCAACAGCGAGTAACCCACGTGCAGGAAAATCGCCGTGCCCACACCCAGTGCGGTCCAGGTGCCCGCGCGGCGACCATGGGTAACACTTTCACGTACCACCACGGCAAAGTCCGGGCCGGGGCTGGCCACGGCCAGCAAGTGAATCAGGGCAACGGTCAAGAACTCTGTCCAGTACATGTGGGGCTCCTTTAGGGGTAGGCCAATCAATAAAAGTCCGAGGCATCCATCACACCTGTGGCGAGGGGGCTCGCCCCCGTTCGACTGCGCAGCAGTCGCAAAACCGGTCCATCAGGTACACCTGACAAAACCAGCGTTAAGGGGGCCGCTTCGCGCCCCAACGGGGCGGTGCGGCGATCCGACAAGCCCCCTCGCCACAGTTATTTCATCTGGTAGGCTCGGCAGATTACGCCTTCAGTTCAATGCACAAAAGGTACAGTTGATGACGAACACTCACCGCGCCGTTTTCCTCGACCACCCGTCCCTGGACCTCGGCGACCTTGACCTCAACCCGCTGCGCAGTTGTTTCAGCGATTTGCAGCTGTTCGCCCAGACCCTGCCCGATCAAGTCATCGAACACCTCAAGGGCGCCACTGTCGCCATCAGCAACAAGATCCTGATCGATGCCGCCGCCATGGCCGCCAGCCCTGATCTCAAACTGATCCTGATCACTGCGACCGGCACCAACAACGTCGACCTCGCCGCCGCCCGAGCCCATGGAATCACCGTGTGCAACTGCCAGGGCTACGGCACACCGTCGGTGGCGCAGCACACGATCATGCTGCTGCTCAACCTGGCCACGCGCCTGGCCGATTATCAAAAGGCCGTCGGCGCAGGTCGCTGGCAGCAGGCCAAGCAGTTCTGCTTGCTGGATTACCCGATTGTCGAACTCGAAGGCAAAACCCTCGGCCTGCTGGGCCACGGTGAACTGGGCGGCGCGGTTGCACGGCTGGCCGAAGCCTTCGGCATGCGCGTTGTGCTGGGGCAAATTCCCGGACGCCCTGCCCGGCCTGACCGCATGCCACTGGATGAACTGCTGCCGCAAATCGACGCCCTGACCCTGCACTGCCCGCTCAACGAACACACCCGCCACTTCATCGGCGCCCGTGAACTGGCCTCGATGAAGCCCGGCGCGTTCGTGGTCAACACCGCCCGCGGAGGCCTGATCGACGAACGGGCCCTGGCCGACGCTTTGCGCAACGGGCATCTGGGCGGCGCAGCCACTGACGTGCTGAGCGTTGAACCGCCCATCCATGGCAATCCGCTGCTGGCCCACGACATCCCGCGCCTGATCGTCACCCCGCACAACGCCTGGGGCAGCCGCGAAGCGCGCCAGCGAATCGTCGGTCAAGTGACCGAAAACGCACTGGGATACTTCAGCGGTAAGGCGCTGCGGGTCGTCAGTTGATAAACTGCGGCACTTTTTTTTCACGGGAGCAGTTATGGATCCGCGCAGTGAAGTACTGCTTCGTCAGGCCGAGTTATTCCAGGGTTCGGTGTTGTTGGCCGGTTTGCCCGCCGACGACCTGCTGGGCCGTCTGCCCGAAGCTCATGGCTGGTGCTGGCACGCCGGCGATCAGGCCGCGCTGGACGCCCGCTTCGCCGAGCGCAGCCATTTTGGCGTGAATGCGCCCGAGCGCTCGTTCGATGCCGCCGTGGTGTTTCTGCCCAAGGCCAAGGACCTGACCGATTACATCCTCAACGCCCTCGCCTCGCGGCTGGCCGGCCGCGAGCTGTACCTGGTCGGCGAGAAAAAAAGCGGCATCGAAGGTGCCGCCAAACAACTCAACCCGTTCGGCAAGCCGCGCAAACTCGACAGCGCGCGCCACTGCCAGCTCTGGCTGGTCACCGTGGCCAACGCGCCTGAAGCCAAACCGCTGGAAAGCCTGGCGCAAACCTACGAACTGCCATTGGCCGAAGGCCCGTTGAAGGTCATCAGCCTGCCGGGGGTGTTCAGCCATGGTCGCCTCGATCGCGGCAGCGCGCTGCTGCTGGAGCATCTGGACAAATTGCCCAGCGGTCACTTGCTCGATTTCGGTTGCGGCGCAGGGGTTCTGGGCGCGGCGGTGAAACGTCGTTACCCGCACAACCAGGTCACTTTGCTGGATGTGGATGCCTTTGCCGCTGCCAGCAGTCGCCTGACCCTGGCGGCCAATGGTCTGGAAGCCGAGGTAATTACCGGTGACGGAATCGATGCCGCGCCTATGGGTTTGAGTGCGATCCTGAGCAACCCGCCGTTCCATGTCGGCGTGCACACCGACTATTTCGCAACGGAAAACTTGCTGCGAAAAGCAGCCAAACATCTGAAAAACGGCGGCGAACTGCGCCTGGTAGCGAACAGCTTCCTGAAGTATCAACCGCTGATCGAAGAGCACCTCGGCGTGTGTGCGATCAAGGCCGAAGGACAGGGTTTCCGGATCTACCGGGCTAAACGCGGTTGAGCTTTTTCTGAAAAAGAAGGCTTGCCGAATGGATTTTGCCTAGGCAGAATCCGCTCCGTCCTAGGGGAGTAGTCTCCCACGAGCGCCACGCTCGTCCGGCATGCGTCAACATACTTGGTCCTCAGACCATGGCGCATGCGACCCAAGCATCCACACCAGATGGATCGCAGGGTTTGACAAGACCTATGACACGAACACCTTACCCGGGGCGGGAAGGCTGTACGTGTCATAGCCGTGTCGACCCGCCCCTTAGGAAAACCCTGATGCTGGATTCACTACTCGTACCCACCGCAATCGTTGCCTTGGCCGAAATCGGCGACAAGACGCAGCTGCTCGCGCTCATTCTCGCTGCCCGCTTCCGCAAGCCCTGGCCAATCATTGCCGGTATCGTCGCCGCGACCCTGGCCAACCACGCGGCCGCCGGTGCAGTTGGCGCCTGGGTCGGCAGTTTCTTCTCGGATACGATGCTGCACTGGATCCTCGCCGCGAGCTTCGCCGCGACCGCCCTGTGGACCCTGGTGCCGGACAAGATGGATGACGACGAAGCCAGCACCGCCCGCAAGTTCGGGCCGTTCCTGACCACGCTGATCGCGTTCTTCCTGGCGGAAATCGGCGACAAGACGCAGATCGCGACCGTGATGCTGGCTGCGCAATATCCGGAGTTGTGGCTGGTGATCATCGGTACCACCCTCGGCATGCTGATTGCCAACGTACCGGTGGTTCTGGCGGGTAACTTTGCCGCGGACAAACTACCGTTGACCCTGATCCGTCGATTGGCAGCGTCGGCGTTCTTCATCCTGGCGATTGTCGCGGTGTACAAGGCGATGCAGAGCAGCGGGTGGGTTTGACGGTTTAGGTCGATAGACCGCGTTATCGTTCTTCGCGAGCAAGCCCGCTCCCACATTGGATCTCCAGTGCATACAAAATTTGCAGTCAAAGGAGACTCAGTGTGGGAGCGGGCTTGCTCGCGAAGAGGCCAGCGGCCTCACCACATAACCATCAGGACTTCTTGGCCTGCTCATACAAAGGCATGACTTTCGGAATCGCCGCCTGCAACGCCGCAATACGGCTCGCCGACGCCGGGTGAGTGCTCATGAACTCCGGTGGCGCACCTTCCGAGACCTTGCTCATCTTGTTCCACAAGGTGATCGCGGCATTCGGGTTGTAGCCAGCGCGGGCTGCCAATTCCAGGCCGATCAGGTCCGCTTCGTTTTCATTGGCGCGGCTGTTGGGCAAGGTCATACCGTAGTTGGCCACGGTATCGGCCAGGGCCAGGCTGTCCTGCCCCAACCCGAGCAACGCACCGGCGCCCTGCTTGGCCATTTCGATGCCGTAAGCCTTGGACATCGCTTCACGACCGTGTTCGCGCAGGGCGTGGGCGATTTCATGACCCATGATCGCGGCGATTTCATCGTCGGTCAGCTGCAGTTTGTCGATCAACCCGGTGTAAAAGATGATCTTGCCGCCAGGGCCGCAGTTGGCGTTGAGCTCATCACTCTTGATCAGGTTGACTTCCCACTTCCACTGGGCCGCGTCCGGGCGGAAGTTCGGCGCCTGGGCAATCAGCCGATCGGCAATCGCCTGAACCCGCTTGGCATCATTGCTGGTCTTGTCCAGCACACCCTTGCTGGACGCCTCGCCCACAGTCTTCTGATAGGACTGGGCGTACATCTGGTCGACCTCTTGCGCGGACAACATGCTGAACATGTACTGCTTGCGCTCAACGCCTACGGCACCACCGCTGGTGGTATTGACCGACTGGCAACCGGTGAGCAGCAGCGCCGCGCTCAGTGCACTGACAACCAAAATCTTGTTCATCAAAAAACTCCCTGAAAACCTGCCGCGTATCCTAGGCGTGGATATGTATCGACGCCAGATACAATGGACGTAAGACGCGCAATTCGGACAAAGCTCTCATCGCCCGTAGAAAAAAATTCACATTCGGCGACAATCCGCGGCCCATCACGCCGGGCATTGATTCAATTACGACATCCGGCACGCAAAAACGGTCATTTCAGTCACCCGCGCTCATGCCCGCCCGCCACCCTGCCGATACACCTCCGCAGACGTCCTTTCGCGTGCGGAGCCCCCATGAAATTCAAGTCGATCCAGTTTTCCGTGGCGGCCCTTGCCGGCGCCATTGTCCTTAGTGTCGTGGCAGCGCTGGTGGTGTACGCGCTGTTTGCCGGCGCCCGGACCCAAGACATGGTCCAGGAGCGGACCCAGGCACAATTCGAGCAAGTCATCGAACAACGCCTGACGTCCCTGGCGCAAACCCAGGTCAGCCAGATCCAGCGCGAACTCGAAGCACCGCTGCTGATTGCAGGCGGACTGGTGCGGGTCAACGCCCTGATCGGCACACCGGGCGCCGATGGCCAGCCTTCGCTGAGTCTCAGCCGCGAGCAACTGATTGGCCTGATCAAGGAAAACGTGGTCAAGAACCCGAAAATCCTCGGCACCTACATCGGCTGGGAAAAGGACGCACTGGATCACAACGATGCGGCCTACGTCGGCACTCAAGTGGTTGGCATCGACGCCGCCAACGGGCGCTTCCTGCCGTGGTGGTTCCGCAACGACGACGGCACCCTGGGCCTGGACAAACTGGTGGACGTCGACGACCAGAAGACCCTGTCCACCGGCGTGCGCGCCAGCGAATACTACCTGTGCTCGAAAGAAAGCAAAAAATCCTGCGTGATCGATCCGGCACCTTACAAGGTCGGCGACAAGATCGTGATGCTCGCCTCCTTTATTGAACCGATCATGCTCAACGGCGCCTTCCAGGGCATCGTCGGCGCCGACCTGTCGGTGAACTTCATCCAGGAAATGCTCCTGGGCGCCAACCAGAAACTCTACAGCGGCGCAGGCGAAATGGCCCTGATTGGCGGCAATGGCCGGATCGTTGCCTACACCAAGGATCCGAGCAAATTCGGCGAGAAGGTCAGCGACATCCTCGACAGCAAGCAGATTGCCAACATGGCCAATCTCAAGCGCGGCGAAGTCACCTACAGCGTCGACAAGGCCCAGGGCCGGATCGAGCTGTACCTGCCTTTCGGCATCGGCCAGACCGACGCCCGCTGGACCCTGATGCTGCAATTGCCGCTGAACGCGGTGATGGCCGACCTGCAGAAACTCCAGGCCGACCTGGACGCACAGCGCAAATCCGACACCTTTGGCATGGCGATGGTCGGCCTGGTGATTGCCGGTATCGGCTTGCTGGTGATCTGGCTGGTGGGCCACGGCATCGCCCGTCCACTCAAGCAGATGGTGGCCATGCTCGACGATATCGCCCAGGGCGAAGGTGACCTGACACGGCGCCTGACCAGCGACCGCGCCGACGAACTGGGCTCGATCGCCAAAGGCTTCAACACCTTCCTGGCCAAGTTGCAGGCGATGATCACCCAGGTGGTGACGTCGGTGCAGAGCGTCAGCGATTCGTCGGAACACACCGCCGACATCGCCATCCGCACCAACACCGGTGTGCACAAGCAGATGGCCGAGATCGATCAGGTGGCCACCGCCGTGCAGGAAATGACCGCCACCGCCCAGGACGTGGCGCGCAATGCGACCCAGGCCGCACAGGCCGCCAGCCATGCCGACCAGGCCGCCAGCCAGGGCATGCAGATCGTGCGCGACACCTCGAACTCGATCGGCGCCCTCGCCGTGGAGATCGGCCGGGCCGTGGGCGTGGTGCAAACCCTGGCCAAGGACAGCGAAAACATCAACGCCATCCTCACCGCCATTCGCGGGATCGCCGAGCAGACCAACCTGCTGGCCTTGAACGCCGCCATCGAGGCCGCCCGCGCCGGTGAACAGGGCCGAGGTTTTGCCGTGGTAGCCGACGAGGTGCGCAACCTGGCGCAGAAGACGCAAAAGGCCACCGAAGAAATCCAGACAATGATCCAGCAACTGCAGCAAGGCACGCGGGATGTGGTGCGGGTCATGGAAGACAGCCAGAACCGCACGGACGAAAGCGTGCAGCACGCGGCCAAGGCCGCCGAGGCGTTGGAAACCATTACTCAGGCGGTGTCGGTGATCAACGACATGAACACCCAGATTGCCAGCGCGGCCGAGGAGCAAAGTGCGGTGGCGGACGACATCAACCGCAACGTGATCAACATCGGCCAGGTAGCCAATGAAGTGGCCGGCGGCGCGGATGAGTCGAGTGCGGCCAGTGCGGACTTGACCAAACTGGCCGAGCAGCAACGGCGGCTGATCAATCAGTTCAGGGTTTGATTCAAGGGCCTCATCGCTGGCAAGCCAGCTCCTACAAGGGATTTGCGAACACCTGTAGGAGCTGGCTTGCCAGCGATGGGGCCAGCACTGACACCAAAAAACTCAACCCGGGGTCAAACACTCCGGCCCATTGAGCTTCGGATCATTCACCATATTGGCCAGCACCCTTTCGCGCAACGCGGCAGGCTCACTGGCCAGCAATGCCTGCAAGGCATGCAACGGCGTCTCTGGATCCAGCCACGTGGCCTGCCCCGCCTCATCAAGAATCAACGGCCGCCGCTGGCTCGCCGCCGGTTGGGTAATCACGGCGGTACTCAGCCACACCTGCTCCTGCACCGGATACGCCTCCCAGATCGCCGCAAAGAACAATGACGAGCCCTCCCCCGGTGTCAGCCAGTACGGGCGCTTGCGCGTCGTGCCGCGCCATTCGTAGAAACCATTGGCCGGCAACAGGCAGCGGCGCTCGCGCAAGGCCTGGCGAAACATTGGCTGTTCGGCAACGGTTTCGGCGCGGGCATGGGCCGGGGTACGGGACAGGTCGGTCAGCCAGGGTGGCGTCAGGCCCCAACGGGCGCGGGCCAGCGAGCGCTGGCCGTCGGGCCCGGCTCGCAGCATCAACACCGAATCATTCGGGGAAATGTTCCACTGCGCCTGTTGGTCGGCGGGAAAACCGGGCAGCGCCGCAAAGGCGGGATTCCAGCGAAACAGGGCATAACGTCCACACATGGGGCAATACGGCTCTTGATCAATCGAACGCCAGCCTAACAGACCAGCGTGCCGGGAAAGCTGTCCGGCTCATCGCCGGACAGCGGCAGCGCTGCATTGTACGCGGTGATCAGCTCACGGGCGTATTCGGCCTGGTCGTTATCGACCGACAGCCCGAGCAGGCCATAGATCGGCAACTCCCCGGAGCCGCCGAGCAAATCACGGCCCACCAGATGCGCCTCGATGCCCTCGCTGGCGAGCATGCCTTGCAGCAACTCGCCTTCCATCAGGTTCTCCGGATCGTAGATGCGCTGCATACACGCTCCTCAGTGGTTTTCGCTGAACACTTCGAGATGCCATTCCTCGTCATGAACCTGCAACACGAAGGTTATCGGCCGGCAGCACACCTGACAGTCTTCAATATAGGTCTGATCGCCACCGGACAAATCCAGCGTCGTCTCGACTTCCTCACCACAATACGGACATTCATATTGCGTAGTTTCCAGCATCGCGGTCTCCCAGGTGACTTGTGCGTATAATCGCCGGTCTATTTACAGGGCTATTTTTGTCTGGCTACTTTTTCAGACCGTGCCCCGCCGGTTTTCTATCAGAACCTTTACTTACCCTAGCCGTTTCTAACAAGAGAGCATGATGGGCGAATTCGATGCCATCCGACCTTACGACGACAGCGAAGTCCCAGCGGTGCTGGATCGGCTGCTTGGCGACAAGGCGTTTCTAGATATCCTCACCCACTTCCGCTTCCCGCGTTTCGCCGGCGCTTTAGGCTGGGCACTCAAACCTCTTATAGCCCATCGGCTACGCCGTGAGTTTGCCGGCGTGACCTGTGTGGCCACGTTACAGGACAAAGTCGAGGTTTACGTCGACCACACCATCGAACGCGCCACCGACGGTGTCACCTATACCGGGGTGGAGCAATTCAAGTCCGGCAGTGCCTACCTGTTCATCGCCAACCACCGCGATATCGTGATGGACCCGGCCTTCGTCAACTACGCCGTGTACCACGCCGGCCTGCCGACCCCGCGCATCGCCATTGGCGACAACCTGCTGCAAAAGCCTTTCGTCAGCGACCTGATGCGCCTGAACAAGAGTTTCATCGTGCACCGCTCGATCAGCGGACGTCGGGAGAAAATGGCGGCTTATCAGCTGCTGTCGGCGTACATCAACCATTCGATCCGCAACGATTGCGCCTCGATCTGGATCGCCCAGGCTGAAGGCCGCGCCAAGGACGGTGACGACCGTACCGAATCGGCGATCCTCAAGATGTTCCACATGAGCCGCAAGGACGAGCCGTTCGGCGAGGTCATTCAGTCGCTGAACCTGACCCCGGTGTCGATCAGCTACGAATACGACCCGTGCGACCAGGCCAAGGCCCGCGAGCTTTACATCCGCGCCACCACCGGCAGCTACACCAAGGTACCGGGCGAGGATGACGTGAGCATCGCCAAGGGCATCACCGGCTACAAGGGCCGGGTGCATGTGAACTTTGCCGCGCCGATCAGCGAACTGTTCGAAGACACCAAGCAATTGGCCGTCGAGATGGACAAGCAAATCCTCAGCGGATACCGCTTGTTCCCGGTGCACTACCTGGCTTACGCGCAGTGGAAAGACGCTGATCCGCAGTTGCAGGTGCCGAAAGCCGCGCAAGTGTTCCCGGCCGAGGAACTGGCCAAGGCCCAGGAAGAATGGCAACGCCGCCTGGACGCCTGCCCTGAAGAGCATCGTCCATTCCTGGTGCTGCAATATGCGACGCCGGTGCGCAATCAGTACCGGGTGAAGGCTGGCTTGCCGCTGTAAGCGGTTTCCGCCAGATGTGAAAACGGCGCTTTTTGTGGCGAGGGGGCTTGCCCCCGTCGGGTTGCGAAGCAACCCCAATAAGCTTACGACTGCTACGCAGCCGAACGGGGGCAAGCCCCCTCGCCACAGGGTTTACTTCAGCCTCAGACTTGAGTACTGATCCACGACACCAGCAGCGCCAAACCCATACAGGCAAAACCGAAGATGTAGAAAAACCGGTTCATGCGCAAGGTCGCCCAGTCCAGCGTGGGCTCTACGTTAGGGCTGCTCTGGCGCTGCGCCTGCAGACTGGCCATCGCGCGCATTTCACGGCGTCGAGTCGCGTGCAGCAACCAGCCGCCCGGGAAGGCAAAAAGCAAGGCCAGCAGATTGATCAATTTGGCGGGATGGGCGGTAAACAGCGTCATCAAGTGCAGCGACATCACAAACCTCAGGCAAAACAGGCATGGCAGGTGCCGACCGGCGACCGCGGCGCGGATTCTACCGAAAGCCTGCGCACCTGCCCTCTGTTTCCGACAAATAACAAAGCAATTGATCAAGGGCTGTCCTGCGTCACGGTTTCGTCATCTGAATCGGCGACCATGCGCGCCTCGAAACCGACACGGACTACGTCATGCTCCACGCCGAAAACCAGGATCGTCTTTACCTCATCACCCCCAGCGAAGAACAACAGGCCCTCGTCGGCAGCCTCGCTTTCAACGTTCAGGACCGCCATTGGCTGGTGTATTGCGCCCTGGGCGGGCATCAACATGCGGATTTGCCGGAAACGGATTTGCTCACGGGTGTGAGTATGCTGGACTTTTACTCGCAGGCGGCCTGACACCAACGCCCCCCTGTAGGAGCGAGCCTGCTCGCGATGGTCGTTAACGATTACGCGGGGAATCTGATACCCCACGGCGCCCTCAAGTCCATCGCGAGCAGGCTCGCTCCTACAGGGGCTCGCATTATTCGCCGAGAATCTGACCCACGGTCGGGTCCTTGAACAAGCGGGTCAATGCATCGCTCAGCACATCGCTGACCAGCTTGGTGTTGGTTTCCTGGTTCGGCGCCATACCGAAGCGCTGGTCCAGGGACGAACCATAACGGCCGCTGTAGCGACGGTTGGCGTTCTGTACATCGGAGCGGAACGTCGCGCCGATGGTGGCTTCGGTCACGTACATGCCTTCCTTGGGCGACTGGTACTTCAATTCTGCCAGGGTCACGGTCAATTGCGGTGCATTCATCGCATTGTTCGTCGGGGTAAAGCCCAACAGACGTACGGCGGCCTCAGCCTGGGCCTGCAGCTTCGGCAGGATCTGTGCGCCCTGCACGGTGATCGCGCTGGTCTCCGGGTACAGGCCACCACGGGTGCCCAGCGTCGGTGACGGACGACCGTCCACTACACGTACCACGACAGGCTGACCATGGCCGACCGGGGCCAACTGGGCGGTCAGCTTGGGTTCCGGGCTCAGTTGTTGCGGGCTGTGGGCGCAGCCAACCAGGGTCAAACTGGTCACAGTGATCAAACCGAACAACAGGCGTTGCAACATGCTCTTCTCTCCAGAATCAGGCACAAACAGGCCGGCAGTATAGCGGTGCGCCACTGCGGGTAACCAGCACCGCACAGTGTTTGATGAAATCTCTGACACCCCCTCGGAAATGCGGTTCCTGTCACACAGATGTCACCAGTCCTACACTTGCACGTAATGGCCTGAAGGCAATCTTCTCAGCAGTCACCCACACGGTACTTCGCCATGCGCCATCTGATCTCCCTGTTCGCGCCACGCCCACTGCATCGCTGCTTCGCCCTGCTCGACCGCAACGGACACTGCCAGGCCTTCAAACAGTGCAGCCTCCAGCCCATGGGCGATGGCTGGGTTGAAATCGAAGAGATCCGCCTGAACTGGCTGAATCAGCCGCTGCCAGCCGGCGCCCGCGTCGTCTCGCAACAGCAGCAGCCACGCTCACGTGCACAGCAACTGCTGACAACCTGACCAAACACCTAATAAAAGTCATTAAACACGACCATTTCCCTGCGTTTCTTAGATACAATCTCCCCCCGATTATAAGGACGTCTCCTGATCGGGCCTCGCAGCATCGTCAATGCGCTTGTATTGACACCCCGCACCGCCCACAGAGAGCCGCCCACACAGATCGAGTGAAGCTGGCGCGCTTGCTGTTTTGTTGAGCAAAACCTCCACTTTTCGCGAATCTGCAGAGCTGTCATTACGCTCGGTCACTGAGCTGTCTGCCCGTTTTTCGGGCACGGTGCCAGGCTGGGACAGCCCTTTTTGAGGTTCACGTCTTCAAAAGAGCGTGAAAAAAACGGGTTTTCACAACTTCACAAGAGTGTGGCGAGCAAATGAATAGTTTTGCGTCTGAACATGCACCATTAGCGTCTACAACAGCCCAACGACACAGGACCGAGTATTCCTCGAACACCGGAGCCTGAAGCCTGTCCGCTACGGATTTGGTTGCACAAACGGATGTATCGACCATAAGTCGAATTGCCTCCCGCGCGCTGAAATGAGTTCATATGGCTCATAGGCCCGGCAGGTAGGCGTCCGTCGAAGTTGCGATAAATTGCGAAGATTCGGACATGGCGATACTGCCATGAGTTCGAGGGGCATCACTGACTCGCCCCGGAACGCCTGGCAGCCATGCCGACAATTTGGTGCTGCAGATTTTGGAGACGCGTTAAATGGCGCATAACGAAGCAGTCGACGTAGTACTGGTTGGGGCCGGCATCATGAGTGCCACCCTGGCGGTACTGCTCAAAGAGCTCGACCCCGCGATCAAGCTGGAAGTCGTCGAGCTGATGGATTCCGGTGCCGCGGAGAGTTCCAACCCGTGGAACAACGCCGGTACCGGTCACGCCGGGCTGTGTGAGCTCAACTACACGCCGCAGGCCGCCGATGGCGCCGTCGACATCAAGAAAGCCGTGCACATCAACACCCAATTCGAGGTGTCGAAGCAGTTCTGGTCGTACCTGACCAAAAAAGGCACGTTCGGCTCGTGCAAATCGTTTATCAGCCCGGTGCCACACCTGAGTTTCGTGCAAGGCGACAGCGGCGTGTCCTTCCTCAAGGAACGCTTCAAGGTGCTGAGCAAGCACCACGCCTTCACGGACATGGAGTACACCGAAGACAAGGCAAAGATGGCAGAGTGGATGCCATTGATGATGCCTGGCCGCGACGCTGGCGAAACCCTGGCCGCCACCCGCGTGATCAATGGCACCGACGTCAACTTCGGCGCCCTGACCAACCAGTTGCTCAAGCACCTGACCAGCGCACCCGATGCCCAGGTCAAGTACTGCAAGCGCGTGACCGGCCTCAAGCGCAGCAACGGCGGCTGGACTGTCAGCATCAAGGACGTCAACAGCGGCAACACCCGTGAAGTCGACGCCAAGTTCGTCTTCCTCGGCGCTGGCGGCGCGGCATTGCCGTTGCTGCAAGCCTCGGGCATCGAAGAAAGCAAAGGCTTCGGCGGCTTCCCGATCAGCGGCCAGTGGCTACGTTGCGACAACCCGGAAGTGGTCAAGCACCACCAGGCCAAGGTGTACAGCCAGGCAGCCGTGGGTTCGCCGCCCATGTCCGTGCCGCACCTGGACACCCGCGTGGTCGATGGCAAGACGTCCCTGCTGTTCGGACCCTACGCCGGTTTCACCACCAAGTTCCTCAAGCACGGTTCCTTCATGGACTTGCCGATGTCGGTTCGCGCCGGCAACATCGGGCCGATGCTGGCCGTGGCGAAAAACAACATGGACCTGACCAAGTACCTGGTCAGCGAAGTGATGCAGTCGATGGAGCAGCGCCTGGATTCCCTGCGCCGCTTCTACCCGGAGGCGAAAGCCGAAGACTGGCGCCTAGAAGTGGCCGGCCAACGGGTGCAAATCATCAAGAAAGACCCGAAAAAAGGCGGCATCCTGCAATTCGGTACCGAACTGGTCGCGGCCAAGGACGGTTCCCTGGCGGCACTGCTCGGCGCTTCGCCAGGTGCCTCGGTGACCGTTTCGATCATGCTCGAGCTGATCGAAAAATGCTTCCCGACCAAGGCCAAGGGCGAATGGGCTGGCAAACTGGCAGAGATCTTCCCCGCCCGGGAAAAAGTCCTGGAAACCGACGCTGCGCTGTATCGCAAGATCAACACGCAGAACAACGTTGCCCTGGAACTGGTTGAAGCCAGCAGCGAGACCGAAAGCTACGCTTGATTCGGTCACATGAAAAACGCCCCGCTCCTGTAGGAGCCGGCTTGCTGGCGATGGCATCACCCCGGTGGATCTGACAGACCGAGGTGATGCCATCGCCAGCAAGCCGGCTCCTACAAGTACGGGGCGTTTTTTTTGCGGTGCCTAAAAGATCTTAACCGCGCGCCTTCTCGATCAGTTCGATGTAATCCGGCGCATTGCGCTGATCCTTGATCAGGGCAACGAAGTCATTGCCGTGCTCATCCTTGCCATTCACGTCGTAACCAGCCTCGACGAAGAACGTCAGGAAACGCTCGAAATCGTCGATGCGCAGGCCACGGTAGGCCTTGACCAGCTTGTGCAGAGACGGAGAAGTCGCGTCGACCGGTTCGAAATCGAGGAACAACTTGATCTGCTCATCGCCGATCTCGTCACCAATCACTTGTTTTTTATCTTTACGCATTGCCGGCTCCAGCTCGCAGACATTTCACGGGGCGGGCAGTTTACCCCCGTGCGGGCTCAAGGCTCAACGCGCACGCGTGCTACCGGTGTGCAGATCGGCCCAGACATGCCCATTGGCGTAGCTGAGGAACTGGCAATACACGGTGTCATTGCGTAACAAGTCGATCACCACCCGGTATTGCGCCAGCGGGTAATAGAGGGTCAGGGTCTTGCTCGACTCGTCGTAGACGGGCTTCTTCAGGCTTTTGCTCTCGCCATCGAAGTTGACCAGCACCTGACTGATGGTAGCGCCCTTGTTCAGGGACTTGCCCTTGAGGCGAATCATCAAGGGCGAGGTGACCGGTATCGGCTGTTGATTGGACTGACGCTGAGCGCCGACCACCACCGAATAATCGGTGACCTGCATCAGTTGCTGCTGTTCGGGAGCGGCATCGCGCAGAGTGAGATCGTCCGGCGGCAGGAATTGACTGTGCATGGGCGCAGGAGCGGCAGCCAACGGCAGGCTGAGGGTCAGCAACAGGGCGGCGCAGCAGCGGATCGAACGGCTCATGACAGGCTCCGGAATCGGGGCCGAACACTCTAGCATGGGTGCATGGACGCAGATCAATGTGGGAGCGGGCTTGCTCGCGAAGAGGGAGTGTCAGTCAACATCAATGCAGCTGACACACCGCTTTCGCGAGCAAGCCCGCTCCCACAGGGTACCGATCAATCGAACTGCGCGTGCATCCAGGCCTGATACACGGCAACACCAGGCTCGCCTTCGCGCGGCGCCCAATGCGCCAGTTCACCTTCACCAACCGGACGGTAAGGGCCGGCCTTGCATTCGAACATCAGGCTGTCGGCTTCCAGCACCACCAAACCGTGGAACACACCGGTTGGCAGGTCCACGCCAACACAGTCGCCGCCAGCCTCAAGCACGGTCTTGCTCAGCACCGTACCGGTCTCATCAAAGATCAACACGCCCAGCCGCCCCTTGAGGACCAACAGGGTTTCGGCCTTGTTGTCGCCCAGATGCCGATGAGGCGGAATATACGTGGACGGCTGCAACCCCACCGCCATGCGATGGCAGGCATCTTCCATCTGATGGAAGTTGTGATGCTGACGTCCACGAGGACTGGCCGCGGCTTTCCCGGCCAGCTCGGCGAACAAGGTCTGATCCAGAAAGCGAGGCGTATCCATGTCTTACATTCCTTTAACGGCGAAAATCCCGTTGGCGTTACGCCAGTAGCCTTTGTAGTCCATGCCGTAACCGAAGATGTAGCGGTCGATGCACGGCAGACCGACGAAATCGGCCTTGAGGTCCGGGCGGGCCTTGCGGTCGTGGTCTTTGTCGATCAACACGGCGGTGTGCACTTTACGCGCGCCGGCGTGTTTGCAGAAGTCGATGATCGCGCCCAGGGTGTGACCTTCGTCGAGGATGTCGTCGATGATCAACACATCACGGTCGATGAAGGACACTTCCGGCTTGGCTTTCCAGAACAGGTCACCGCCGCTGGTTTCGTTGCGATAGCGGGTCGCGTGCAGGTAGGACGCTTCCAGCGGGAACTGCAGATAGGTCAGCAGCTTGCCGGAGAAAATCAGGCCGCCGTTCATCACGCAGAACACCACCGGGTTGCTGTCGGCCATTTGTTCGTTGATTTGTGCACCGACACGGGCGATGGCCGCCTCGACTTCAGCTTCGGTGTACAGGCAGTCAGCCTCTCGCATGATTTGACGGATATGCTCGAGATCAGCGGACATGGCGCTCTCCAAGGGTTTGAGGGGGAGGGACGGATTCGGAAAAGCGGGCAAAGGTACGCATCCAGCGAGGCCAGATCAAGCGTTTGTGGACTAACGTACTGTATGTCTATAGGACAACACCCTCGGATAGATTAATCTAGGCCGGTTTTTTTGCCCGCCGCCGGAGCCTTTCCCCATGCCCATCCATGAGATCCGCCACCCGCTGATCCGTCATAAACTTGGCCTAATGCGCCGCGCAGACATCAGCACGAAGAATTTCCGTGAGCTCGCTCAGGAAGTCGGCGCCCTGCTGACCTATGAAGCCACCAAAGACCTGCCGCTGGAATCCTACGATATCGAAGGCTGGTGCGGCACCGTATCGGTCGAAAAGATCGCCGGCAAGAAAATCACCGTGGTACCGATCCTGCGTGCCGGCATCGGCATGCTCGAAGGCGTGCTCAGCCTGATCCCCGGCGCCAAAGTCAGCGCCGTCGGCGTGGCTCGCAACGAGGAAACCCTCGAAGCCCACACCTATTTGGAAAAACTGGTACCGGAAATCGACGAACGCCTGGCGATGATCATCGACCCGATGCTCGCCACCGGCGGCTCGATGGTTGCCACCATCGACCTGCTGAAAAAGGCCGGCTGCAAGGACATCCGCGCCATGGTGCTGGTTGCCGCGCCGGAAGGCATTGCCGTGGTCGAGAAAGCTCACCCGGACGTGATCATCTACACCGCGTCCATTGATCAAAAACTGAACGAGCACGGCTACATCATCCCGGGACTGGGCGATGCCGGTGACAAGATCTTCGGCACCAAGCAGAAGGACGCGTGACCATGCAGCAAGAGTTCAACGATCCGCTCTGGCGCACGGTGCTGTCGGGTGCACAGATGCTGTTCGTGGCCTTCGGCGCCCTGGTGTTGATGCCGCTGATTACCGGCCTCGACCCGAACGTGGCGCTGTTCACGGCCGGCCTGGGGACGATCCTGTTCCAGATCGTCACCGGGCGCCAGGTGCCAGTGTTCCTGGCATCGAGCTTTGCCTTCATCACCCCGATCATTCTCGCCAAGGGCCAGTTCGGCCTGGCCGCGACCATGGGCGGCGTGATGGCGGCGGGTTTCGTCTACACCTTCCTCGGCCTTGCGGTGAAGATCAAAGGCACTGGTTTCATCGACCGCCTGCTGCCTCCGGTAGTGATTGGCCCGGTGATCATCTCCATCGGCCTCGCCATGGCCCCGATCGCCGCCAACATGGCCATGGGCAAGGCCGGCGACGGCAGCGAATTGATTCATTACCAGACGGCGATGATGATCTCGATGCCGGCGCTGCTGACCACGCTGATCGTCGCGGTTTTCGGCAAGGGCATTTTCCGCCTGGTGCCGATCATCTCCGGCGTGCTGGTCGGTTTCGGCATGGCGTTCTATTTCGGCGTGGTCGATACCGCGAAGATCGCTGCGGCACCCTGGTTCGCCATCCCGCACTTCACCGCGCCGGAATTCAACTGGCAGGCGATTCTGTTCATCGTTCCGGTGGCCCTGGCCCCGGCCATCGAACACATCGGCGGCGTGATTGCCGTGGGTAGCGTGACCGGTCGCGATTACCTGAAGAAACCCGGCCTGCACCGCACCCTGCTCGGCGACGGCATTGCCACCACGGCGGCCGGTCTGTTCGGCGGCCCGCCCAACACCACCTACGCCGAAGTGACTGGCGCGGTGATGCTGACCAAGAACTACAACCCGAAAATCATGACCTGGGCGGCGATCTTCGCCATCAGCCTGGCGTTCATCGGCAAGTTCGGCGCGCTGCTGCAAAGCATCCCGGTGCCGGTGATGGGCGGGATTCTGTGCCTGTTGTTCGGTTCGATTGCGGCGGTGGGGATGAACACGCTGATCCGCCACAAGATCGATCTGGGCGAGGCGCGCAATCTGGTGATTGTTTCGGTGACCCTGGTGTTCGGGATCGGCGGCGTGCTGATCGGCACCGGCACCGGGCCGGACGATTTCGGCCTGAAAGGCATCGCGCTGTGCGCGGTGGTGGCGATTGGCTTGAACCTGCTCCTGCCGGGCAATGACAGCTGGAAGCACAAGAAGGCGGATGAGCCGCTGCTGTAATGCTTCAAGAGCTTTGTTGTTAATGAAATAGCTTTCGCGAGCAAGCCCGCTCCCACAGTTTGGAATGCATTTCCCTGTGGGAGCGGGCTTGCTCGCGAAGCTTTTAAAGCGCCAACGGCGCCCTTTCGCACAACGCACTCAACGCCCGCGCCCAATGCGGGTCATCGTTGAGGCACGGCACCAGCACCAACTCCTCGCCTCCCGCTTCGCGGAACTGCTCCTTGCCGCGATCACCGATCTCTTCCAGGGTCTCGATGCAATCGGCAACGAACGCCGGGCACATCACCAGAACCTTTTTCACGCCGCTTTTGGCCAACTCATCGAGGCGCGCTTCGGTGTAGGGTTCGATCCATTTGGCGCGCCCCAGGCGCGACTGGAACGACACCGACCACTGGCCCTCCGACAGCCCCAAACGCTTGGCCACCTCTGCCGCCGTGCGCAGGCATTGGCCGCGATAACAGGTGGCGACCACCTCCGGCGGCGCACCGGCGCAGCAATCACCGCCGCCCTCGAAGCTGTGACCGGGGTTGAGCTTCTTCAGATGCCGTTCCGGCAACCCATGAAAACTCATCAGCAAGTGATCGAAGCCCTGCTGCAAATGCGGCCGGGTCGTGGCCACCAGCGCATCGAGGTACTCCGGTTGATCGTAGAAAGGCTGGAGCACCGACAACTGCACGTCGAGTTTATTCTCGCGCACCACGCGCTTGGCCTCTTCGATGACGGTGGTGGTGGTGCTGTCGGCGAACTGTGGATAAAGCGGCGCCAGCGTAATTCGCTTGTGCCCCGCGGCGGCCATGCGCACCAGCGTCGATTCGATTGACGGCTTGCCGTAACGCATCGCCAGTTCGACCGGGCCGTGCTGCCATTGACTGCTCATCGCTTGCTGCAGGCGGCGGCTGAGCACCACCAGCGGCGATCCCTCGTCCCACCAGATCGAGGCGTAAGCATGGGCCGACTGCTCGGGACGCTTGATCAGGATCAGCGACACCAGCAGCCGTCGCACTGGCCACGGCAAGTCGATCACGTACGGGTCCATCAGAAATTGATTGAGGTAGCTGCGCACATCCGCCACCGAGGTGGAGGCAGGTGAACCCAGGTTGACCAGAAGCAACGCGTGATCGGTCATGCAACGTCCTATTTCAAAGGCGACCGGACAGATCGTCCAGAGCCGCGCGCAAATCCGTGAACTTAAAAGTGAAACCAGCCTGTAACAAACGCACCGGAGTGGCCCGTTGGCCGCCCAGCAGCAACAGCGACAACTCGCCCAGCCCCACCTTCAATGCGAAGGCCGGCATCGGCATGAACGCCGGGCGATGCAACACGCTGCCCAACGTCTTGGCAAACTCGCGGTTGCGCACTGGTTTGGGCGCGCACGCATTATAGGGACCGCTGGCCTCGTTGCGATGCAGAAGAAAATCAATCAGGGCGATTTGATCGTCGATATGAATCCACGGCATCCACTGCCGGCCGTTGCCGATCGGCCCTCCCAGGCCCAGTTTGAACGGCAGTAACAGCCGCGACAAAAAGCCGCCCTCGGCCGACAGCACCAACCCGGTCCGGATGAGAACGACACCAATACCCAGCGCTTCGGCCCGCTGCGCAGTCTCCTCCCAGGCGATGCATAACTGGCTGGCGAAGTCTTCGCTGATCGGCCCCGAATCTTCGGTCAGCTCACGTTCGCCGCCATCGCCATACCAGCCGACAGCCGAACCGGAAATCAACACCCGGGGTTTCTGCTCGCGACTTTCGAGCCACGCCAGCAGCGTTTCGGTGAGGGTGATGCGGCTGCTCCACAACAAGGCTTTACGCTTGTGCGTCCAGGGTCGATCGGCAATCGGTGCTCCGGCAAGATTGATGACCGCATCCACAGGCTCCTGCCCCAGATCCTCCAGCCGGGCAATTCCACGCACCTGGGCACCACATATTTTCGCGACTTTTTCAGGCTTGCGACTCCAGACTGTCAGGCGATATCCCTGGCCCGACCAGTGCCGGCAAAGCTGACGTCCTATCAAACCAGTACCGCCGGTCAGCAATATGTGCATGACTTCTTCCTCGCGTGGCGTTTTACCCTGTCCATTAGTCTATTTTTATAAGCAGGGATCTTTGGTATCGAGCAGGCTCTATGTTTAACAATAGGCCAAGCTGTCAGAACGAGAACGCTAAAAGTTATACCAAAAAACAATATTGTACAGGTTTGAACCCCGGCGTAGTCTGTACAGAAAGGTAAACGAGGCCCCTATGACTGTACCTATCGCAATCATTGGCACCGGCATTGCCGGACTCTCCGCCGCCCAGGCCCTGACCGACCTCGGGCACGTGGTTCAACTTTTCGATAAAAGCCGCGGTAGCGGCGGGCGCATGTCGAGCAAGCGCAGCGATGCGGGGGCCCTGGACATGGGCGCGCAGTATTTCACCGCGCGTGACCGGCGTTTTGTCACTGAAGTCCAGCGCTGGCAGGCCAAGGGCTGGGTCGCCGAATGGACGCCGCAGCTGTACACCTACCATGGCGGCCAGCTCAACCTGTCGCCGGACGAGCAGACCCGTTGGGTCGGCACGCCCCGCATGAGCGCCATTACCCGCGCCTTGCTCGGTGACCTTGAAGTGCATTTCGCCTGCCGGATCACCGAGGTCTATCGCGGTGAAGAGCACTGGCATCTGCAGGACGCCGAGGGTTTTACCCACGGGCCGTTCAGCCACGTGGTCATCGCCACGCCGGCCCCACAGGCCACGGCTTTGCTGGCAGCGGCACCGAAACTCGCCGGGGCCGCCGCGGGGGTGAAAATGGACCCAACCTGGGCCATCGCCCTGGCCTTCGAAACGCCTCTGGAAACGCCTATGGAAGGCTGCTTCGTCCAGGACAGCCCCCTTGACTGGCTAGCCCGCAACCGCAGCAAACCAGGGCGCGACAACACCCTCGATACCTGGGTCCTGCACGCCACCAGCGCCTGGAGTCGCCAGCACATTGACCTGTCCAAGGAAGCCGTGATCGAACAGCTGCACGGTGCCTTCGCCGAACTGCTACACGACTCCATGCCCGCACCGACCTTCAGCCTCGCCCACCGCTGGCTCTACGCCCGCCCCGCCAGCAGTCACGAATGGGGCACCCTGGCCGATGCCGACCTGGGGCTGTACGCCTGTGGCGACTGGTGCCTGTCCGGGCGCGTCGAAGGGGCCTGGCTCAGCGGACAGGAAGCCGCCCGCCGCTTGCATGAGCACCTGCAGTAAAGAGCATCAATCCGGGCAAATCGCTGCTGTCGTCATGGACAGCAGCCGGTCAAAAACCTATACATAAAATTTGACTTGTACAACTTCGAATCTATGATGAAGTTATCTTGTACAGACCAGATGGTTTGTACAGGTTCAGATTCGAGGTGCTCCGATGACCCACGCCCCCGCCAAACCGAAAATCGCCATCAGCGCTTGCCTGATGGGGCTCGACGTGCGCTACAACGGCGGGCACAAGGAGTCGCGACTGTGCAGCCGTACCCTCACCGATTACTTCGATTTCATCCCGGTCTGCCCGGAAGTGGCCATCGGCCTCGGCGTTCCCCGCCAACCGATTCGGCTGGTGGCTGGTGCAGATCAACCCGAAGCCCTGGGCACCCTCGATCACAACCTTAACGTGACACAACCGCTGGCCACTTACGGCCGGGACATGGCAACGCAGCTGGGGGATATTTGCGGCTATATCTTCATGCACAACTCCCCGTCCTGCGGCCTGGAGCGGGTCAAGGTCTACCACGCCAACGGCGCACGGGTTGAACGTGGCGGTCGCGGCATCTACGCCCAAGCCTTCTGCCTGCTGCGCCCGGACTTGCCGGTAGAAGAAGACGGCCGGCTCAACGATCCGGTGCTGCGGGAAAACTTCCTCACCCGCGTGTTCGCCTACAGCGCCTGGCAGCAGCTACGCGAGGAAGGCCTGACCCGGCGCGGTCTCACGGACTTTCACTCGCGCTACAAATACCTGCTGATGGCCCACAACCCGGTGCAATACAGAACTCTGGGCCGCCTGCTGGGCAACATGGGCCATGCCGATCCAGAGGAGCTTGGCCCGCGCTATTTCAGTGAACTGATGTCGGCGCTGAAAAAATGCGCCACCCGCCGCACCCATACCAACGTCCTGCAACACCTCAGTGGCTACCTGAAACAGGCCATCAGCCGCGAAGACAAGCAGGAAGTGCAGCAAGTGATCAGCCAGTACCGCCTGGGCATCGTGCCGCTGGTGGTACCGCTGACGCTGCTCAAACATCACTTTCGCCAACACCCCGACCCGTACATCAAACAACAGGTTTACCTGCAACCGCACCCGGAAAATCTCAGTCTGCGAAACGCCATCTAATGAAAAACACACTCGACACCAGCGCCCGCGAAGACCTCGGCGATGACTTTAAAAAGGCGCTGGATGAAGGTTGGCTACCGATCCGTGAAGTGGCGCGGCAAACCGGCGTCAATGCCGTGACCCTGCGCGCCTGGGAGCGCCGCTATGGTCTGATCGTGCCGCATCGCACGCCCAAGGGGCATCGGCTGTTCTCGGTCGAGCATGTACAACGCATCCAGGCGATCCTCACCTGGCTCAACCGTGGCGTTGCCGTCAGCCAGGTCAAGCAATTGCTCGACACACCGCAAGCCTTCAGCGAGTCCGTCGACAACGATTGGCACATCTTGCTGCAAACATTGCTGCAGGCGGTCAGCGGGCTGCAGGAGCGCGCCCTGGATGACAGCGTCAATCAAGCCATGGCGCTGTATCCGCCGCGCACCCTGTGCGAGCGATTGCTGATGCCCTTGCTGGCCACTCTGGAGCAACGCTGGCAAGGCCAGTTCGGAGCGCAGATGGAACGGGGCTTTTTTTGTGCCTGGCTACGCAGCAAATTCGGCGCACGTATCTACCATAACAATCGTCAGTTGCGCACCGCGCCGCTGCTGTTGATCAACCACTCGGACCTGCCCATGGAGCCGCATCTGTGGCTCACGGCCTGGTTGATCAGTAGCGCGGATTGCCCGGTGGAGGTCTTCGACGGGCCGCTGCCTGTCGGCGAACTGGCATTGGCGGTGGAACTGCTGCAACCCCGCGGGGTTCTGCTGTACTCAAGCAAGGCCATGAACCTGGCGCAACTGGTGAAACTTTTCAAAGGTGTCAGTTGCCCAAAAATGATTGCCGGACCAACGGTATGCATCCACCAGACCGAGTTGTCCGCAAGTACTTCCGAGATCGCTGATTTGTACCTGGCCGAAGATCCGTTGTCGGCACACCAGGCACTCGTTCAGTGCGGGCTGATTTGAATGAATCGCGTGGATACCAAAATGCAATTGATCTGGCTGCGCAGCGACTTGCGTCTACATGACAACACCGCCCTCTCGGCCGCCGCGGCTCGCGGCCCCTGCGCGGCGGTGTATCTGCTCAGCCCGGAACAATGGCTGGAACACGACGACGCGCCCTGCAAAGTGGACTTCTGGCTGCGTAACCTGCGCGCGTTGAGCCGCGAACTGGGTCAATTGAACATTCCGCTTCTGATCCGCCGGGCACCGCGCTGGGAGGACGCGCCAGGCGTACTGCTGGACCTGTGCCGGCAGTGGCAGGTCGACGCGCTGTACCTCAACGAGGAATACGGCATTCATGAATCCCGTCGCGATGCAGCGGTCACCCGGACGCTCGGGGCCGAAGGCATCGAGGTTCACCGCTACCTCGATCAATTGCTGTTCAAGCCCGGTAGTGTGCTGACCCGGACCGGCACTTACTTTCAGGTCTTCAGCCAGTTCCGCAAGGTCTGCTACGAACGACTGCACCACTCGCTGCCCAGCCTGGTCCGCGCACCGCAAAAACAAGCGCCGCTGAACATTGCCAGCGATGCGATCCCCGCAAGTATCGAGGGTTTCGCAACACCCGATGACAACCTGCGCAAGCTGTGGCCGGCGGGCGAAGCCGAAGCCCGGCATCGCCTCGACCGTTTTGCCGATGCGCAGATCGATCACTATCAAGGCGAACGCGACTTCCCGGCAAAACCCGGCACCAGTCAGCTCTCGGCCTATCTGGCCGCCGGGGTGATCTCTCCCCGTCAATGCCTGCACGCCGCGTTGAACAGCAATCAGGGCGAATTCGAAAGCGGCAACAGCGGTGCCGTCACCTGGATCAACGAGCTGCTGTGGCGCGAGTTCTACAAACACATCCTGGTGGGCTACCCACGGGTGTCCCGGCACCGCGCGTTTCGCCCGGAAACCGAAGCACTGGCCTGGCGCGATGCCCCCGAAGAACTGGCCGCCTGGCAACAGGCGCGCACCGGCTTGCCGATCATCGACGCCGCCATGCGCCAACTGCTGGCAACCGGCTGGATGCACAACCGCCTGCGCATGGTGGTGGCGATGTTCCTGACTAAAAACCTGCTGATCGACTGGCGCGAAGGCGAACGCTTTTTCATGCGCCACCTGATCGATGGCGACCTGGCGGCCAACAACGGTGGCTGGCAGTGGAGTTCCTCCACCGGCACCGACTCGGCGCCTTACTTCCGGATTTTCAACCCGTTGAGCCAGTCGGAAAAATTCGATCCCGACGGCATATTCATCAAACACTGGCTGCCGGAGCTGGCAGGGCTGAACAAAAAAGACCTGCACAACCCGGCCAATCTCGGCGGCCTGTTCGGTGTGGTGGATTACCCCTCACCGATCGTCGATTTGAGTAGCTCGCGTGCGCGCGCGTTGACGGCATTCAAAAACCTGCCCTCGCGGCAATACGCCGCCGTCGGGTCATGAGTTATCGCCACCGGGATCACCTCGATGCCGGGGCTCTGCTTTATGAACATTTACCCATGTTGGGCCCGGTCGTTGCCCGGCTGAAAAGGAGATTTGAATGAGTCGTACACCCGCACGACGATACTGGCTGACCGGCGCCAGCAGTGGCATCGGAGCCGCCCTGGCCGAAGAAATCCTGAAAACCGGCGCGCACCTGGCGGTCAGTTCACGCACGGTGGCACCACTGAAGGACTTGTCGCTACGTTATCCGGGACAGGTGCTGGTGGTCGCCGGCGACCTGACCAACAGCCAGACCGTGCGTGAGATCGGCGAGCAGATTGCCGAGGACTGGGGCTCGCTGGACACCGTGATACTCAACGCAGGCACCAGTGAGTACGTGGATGCCAAACAGTTCGACGCGTCGATTGTCGAGCATGTGGTGCGCACTAACCTGTTGGCCAGCAGCTATTGCATCGAAGCCGCCTTGCCCTTGCTGCGGGCCGGCACCGCACCGCATATGGTGGCCATGGCCAGTACGGTGACTTACCTGCCGCTGCCCAAGGCAGAAGCGTACGGCACCGCGAAGGCCGGGCTGCGTTATCTGCTCGAATCCCTGCGCATCGACCTGGCCCCGGAAGGCATAGAACTCACGGTGATCAGCCCCGGCTTTGTCGAAACGCCGCTGACGGAGAAAAACGACTTCTCCATGCCATTGAGCTGGCCGGTGGAAAAAGCCGCACGGCACATCTTCGAAAAACTCAGGGAACGCCCGCTGGAAATCGTTTTCCCGGCAGCGTTCATGGCTGCCCTCTGGCCGCTCTCCAAACGGCCGAACCGAGTGAAACTTGAGATCGGCAAACGCGTGTCGCGCAGCCAGCCACCGATCAAGGATCAACCCTGAAAGTCGCCAGCATCGGCGGCGGCATCCCGGACGCTCCGATACGTGAGCGTCCGTCAGACCTTTCACACAGCACCCGGTGACTGCCTTACACTGCGCGCCATGAAAACCATCCCCCTTACGCAAATCGCGGAGCCCGCGGTCACGTGCTCGACCTGCGCAGCCTGCTGCTGTCAGCTTGAAGTCATGCTGATCACCGACACGGGTGTGCCTGAACGGTTCATCGATACCGATGACTGGGGCGGGGAAGTCATGCTGCGCCTGGATGACGGCTGGTGTGCCGCACTGGATCGCAACACGATGATGTGCACCATCTACGAAAAACGCCCGCTGATCTGCCGGGAATTCGAGATGGGCGCACCGGAGTGCATCGACGAACGCCAGGGAATTTCGACGGCGTATCGCTGATTTCAGAATCACCCAGGAACAAACGTGGTAGCGGGCTTGCTCGCGAAGGCGGCGTGTCAGTCAACAGGGATGTTGAATGTTCCACCGCTTTCGTGAGCAAGCCCGCCCCCCACATTGGTGTGTATTCAGCAGTTACAACGGCAACGTGTAATGCAGCGAGTAGCTTTCTACGCCGTCGTTGGAACTGGCGAGGCCGGCGTTGGAATAGTGCGTCGCGCGGATCCCGACCTCATGGCCGCCATTGAAGCGCAGGCCAAAACCGAAACGGTCTTCGAACTGGAAAGCACCGCCGATGTTGTTGTCTTCGAGTCGGGTATTGGAGAACACCGCCACGCCGATGCCTGCTTCAACGTACGGTTTGACGTTCTGGCCGGCGAATTCATAAACGAACACCGGGGAGAACGACAGGCTGTTGTTGCTCGAAGTCTTGTCACCTTCCCAGTAGGTGTAGGCGCCGCTCCAGTAGCCGGTCAGACGACCCACGTCACTCTGCCACCAGCTCTGGTCCCAATCGAATTGCATGCCCAGTCGATATGTCATGGTCGAATCGCTGGTCTGACCAACCGCGAACTCCACACCTGCCGCCTGCGCAGTAAAGGTGTGCCCCATTAATGCGGCCGCAATCGCGGCCAAGCAGAATAGTCGCTTCACTAGAAACTTCCTTTTCCGAACGATTTCGTATGGTTTTTTTGTTACCAAGCCCTGCGAAACTATAGAAGTCAGCGATTTATCAGAAGTTCACTCCGATTTTTCGTACTCCCCCCCGGACAGGCTTCTACCTGTTGAAGCTTCGCACAACGCCAGCGGTATTCCACAGTATCGGCAAGATATTTCTGAAATGAAGCGGATCGGCACTGGTCCAGAACTGCGCTTCACGGGCCGGCCCCTCGGCGAGCAGCTCGCCTTCGGCCAAAAGCCGCTGGAGTTGCCGCGCGACGGCGGCACCGGTGTCGATCAGGCTGATGTTCTCGGGGATCATCTGCCGCAGCATCGGCTTGAGAAAGGGGTAATGGGTGCAACCGAGAATGATCGTGTCGGCGCCAGCCGCCAGCAATGGCTCGACATATCCGGCCAGCAACTGACGCAAGGCGGGACTGTGCAGGTCGCCGTTTTCAATCAGCTCCACCAGCCCCGGACAAGGCTGGGTGATGACCCGCACATCGGTGGCAAACCGATCAAGCAACGCGGCGAACTTGGCGCTCTGCAAGGTGCCGGTGGTGGCCAGCACCCCCACCACGCCGCTGCGGGTGGCGGCGGCGGCAGGCTTGACCGCCGGCTCCATGCCGACGATGGGCCATTCTGGATAGTCGCGACGCAAGTCGGCGACGCCAGCCACCGTGGCCGTGTTGCAGGCGAGCACCAGGGCCTTGGCGCCCTGCTGCTGAAAGAAGTCGGCCATCACGCTGCAACGCTGCTGGATAAACTCCGGGGTTTTCTCGCCATAGGGAACATTCCCGCAATCGGCGACATACAACAGAGATTCATTGGGCAGCAAACGCTGGATCTCGGCCAGTACCGAGAGCCCGCCGACACCGGAGTCGAACACGCCAATCGGCGCTTCACGCATTTTTTGACCCACAGACGCTGCAACCCGGATCGCGCTTGACCCGCAACTCACGGAAGCGTGTACCCAAGGCGTCGATCAACAGGAGGCGCCCCACCAGCGGCTCACCGAATCCGGCCAGCAACTTCAGCGCTTCAAGCGCTTGCAGACTGCCGACCAACCCCACCAGCGGCCCGACCACGCCGGCCTCGCTACAGGTCAGTTCGGCTTCGCTGCCGTGCCCATATAAACAGTGGTAGCACGGGCTCTCTGGGCGACGCGGATCGAACACCGACAGTTGCCCTTCAAGGCGAATCGCTGCGCCGCTGACCAAGGGTTTGCCGGACGCCACACAAGCGGCATTAACCGCTTCACGGGTGGAGAAATTGTCGGAGCAATCGAGCACCAGATCCACCCCGGTCACCACGGCGGCCAGGGAATCTTCGTCCAGCGCCGCACGATGGGCGATCAGTTGAATTTCAGGATTGATCGCGCTCAGGCGCTTGAGCGCCGAATCGACCTTGGTCATGCCGACGCTGTCGGTGTCGTGAATGATCTGGCGTTGCAGGTTGGTCAGGTCGACGGTGTCGAAGTCCGCCAGATGCAATTGGCCAACACCGGCGGCGGCGAGGTACAGCGCCACCGGCGCGCCGAGGCCACCGAGACCGACGATCAATACGCGACTCTCCTTGAGCCGCAACTGACCGTCGATATCGATGTGTTGCAGCAGAATCTGCCGGCTGTAACGCAGCAACTCCTGATCATTCAGCACGGCAGGCGCCCCAGACTGATGCGTTGATGACCGCCCAGATCGGTGCGGCTGTGGACTTCCTCAAAACCACGGGTCAGCAGTAAATCGCGAACTGCCCCGGCCTGATCATAGCCATGTTCGAGCATCAGCCAACCGCCTGCGTGCAGATGGTCTGGCGCCTGGGCGACGATCAGGCGCAGATCGTCGAGCCCGTCGACGCCGGCCACCAGGGCGCTGGCCGGCTCGAAGCGCACATCGCCCTCGACCAGATGCGGATCTGCCGCTGCGATATACGGCGGGTTGCTGATGATCAGTTGAAAACGCTGACCTTCCAGGGCGCTGAACCAATGGCTGCTCAGTACCTGAGCGTTGTTCAGGTGCAGGCGCTGGCGATTGCGCTCGGCCAGGGCCACGGCTTCCAACACGCGATCCACCGCAGTGACGCTCCACGCCGGACGCTCGCTGGCCAACGCCAGGGCAATCGCACCGCTGCCGGTGCCGAGGTCGAGCACCTTGGCCGGGGTGGCCGGCAACAATTCCAGCGCAGCCTCCACCAGCAGTTCGGTGTCGGGGCGCGGGATCAGCGTGTGCGGTGCCACTTCCAGATCCAGCTTCCAGAAACCCTGCTGGCCGAGTATGTAGGCCACCGGCTCACCGCCGCGGCGGCGCTGCAAATACTCGGCGAACGTCAGCGCCGCGTCGCTCGGCACGATGCGTTCCGGCCAGGTGTGCAGGAAGCTGCGGGACTTGCCCAACGCCGCCGCCAGCAGCAATTCGGCATCCAGACGCGCCGTCGGCGAGTCGGGTAGATCGGCGGCACGCAACAAACTGGCAATGATCGTCATTTACTCACCTATCGCCGCCAGTTGATCGGCCTGATACTCGGCCAACAACGGCTCGATCACCGCATCGACACCGCCGGCGAGGATCTCGTCGAGGGAATACAAGGTCAGGTTGACCCGGTGGTCGGTGACCCGGCCCTGGGCAAAGTTATACGTGCGGATACGCTCGGAGCGATCACCGGAACCGACCAGCAACTTGCGTTCACTGGCGATGGCGTTAGCCGCGGCGGAGGTCTGCTGATCGTTCAGCTTGGCCGACAACCAGGACATCGCCCGGGCGCGGTTCTTGTGCTGCGAACGTTCTTCCTGGCACTCGACCACGATGCCGGACGGCAAGTGCGTGATACGGATCGCCGAGTCGGTCTTGTTGACGTGCTGGCCACCGGCGCCGGAGGAGCGATAGGTATCGACGCGCAGGTCGGCCGGGTTGATCTCGATGGCCTCCTGTTCGTCCGGCTCGGGCAATACCGCCACGGTGCAGGCCGACGTGTGGATGCGGCCCTGGGATTCAGTCGCCGGAACCCGCTGCACGCGGTGCGCGCCGGATTCGAACTTCAGCTTGCCGTAGACGTTGTCGCCCTCGACCCGGGCAATCACCTCTTTATAGCCGCCATGCTCACCCTCGTTTTCCGAGAGGATCTCCACCCGCCAGCCACGCCGCTCGGCGTAACGCGAATACATGCGGAACAGGTCACCGGAGAAAATCGCCGCTTCGTCACCGCCGGTGCCGGCGCGGATTTCGAGGAACACGTTGCGCCCGTCGTTCGGATCCTTGGGCAGCAGCATGCGTTGCAGGTCGGCTTCGAGCGTAACCAGGCGCTCCTTGGCCTCGCGGACTTCTTCCACGGCCATTTCACGCATGTCCGGGTCGCTGTCCTTGAGCAGTGCCTGGGCACCTTCGAGGTCATCCTGCACTTTCAGCAGCTCTTTATAGGTGCCCACGATCGGTTCAACTTCCGCGTACTCCTTGGAATAGGTGCGGAACTTGTTCTGATCGGAAATGACCTCGCCATCGCCCAGCAGGGCGGTCAATTCCTCGAAACGGTCCTGGAGAATATCCAGCTTATTGAGCAGTGACGCTTTCATTGCGGTTTTTTATCCGAAAAGCTATCCGATGAGCCCTCACCGAGGGCAAAGAGTTCCTGGGCCATCGCCAGCGCATCCAGGCGACCTTCGGCAGAGAGCTTTTTCAACTGCACGCTCGGTGCGTGCAGCAGTTTGTTGGTCAGCCCGCGGGCCAGTTGCACCAGCACCTCTTCGGCACTGCTGCCGTTGGCCAGCATACGCTGGGCCTTTTGCAATTCTTCGTCGCGCAGGCGTTCGCTCTGTTGACGATAAGCCTTGAGCACGTCCACCGCCGCCAACTCGCGCAGGCGGACCATGAAGTCTTCGGCGCCGACCGAGACCATCTCTTCGGCTGCCTGGGCTGCGCCCTGACGACTCTTGAGGTTCTCGGCGACCACTTCGTGGAGATCGTCGACGCTATAAAGGTAAACGTCGTCCAGCTCGCCGACTTCTGGCTCGATGTCGCGCGGAACGGCGATATCCACCATGAAAATGGGTTTGTGCTTGCGCAGTTTCAAGGCGCTTTCCACCGCGCCCTTGCCCAGGATCGGCAACTGGCTGGCGGTGGAACTGATGACGATATCGCTGCGCACCAGCTCTGCCGGAATATCCGACAGCAACACCGCATGGGCACCGAACTGTTCGGCCAGAATGCTGGCGCGCTCCAGGGTGCGGTTGGCCACCACGATGCGCTTTACACCCAGATCATGCAGATGGCGGGCGACCAGGGTGATGGTTTCGCCAGCGCCAATCAACAACGCCTGGCTGCGTTGCAGGTCGCTGAAAATCTGCTTGGCCAGGCTCACCGCGGCAAACGCCACCGACACCGGGTTCTCACCGATGGCCGTGTCGGTGCGCACCTGCTTGGCCGCGTTGAACGTGGCCTGGAACAAGCGCCCGAGCAATGGCCCGATGGTGCCGGCCTCGCGGGCCACGGCATAGGCCGACTTCATCTGGCCGAGAATCTGCGGCTCGCCCAACACCAGCGAGTCGAGCCCGGAGGCGACCCGCATCATGTGACGAACTGCCGCATCATCTTCATGCACATAGGCGCTTTCGCGCAGCTCGTCGTAGCTCAAATGATGATATTCGGCCAGCCAGCGCAGCACGATGTCCGCCGACAGGTGATCCTGTTCTATATAGAGTTCACTGCGATTGCAGGTGGAGAGGATCGCAGCTTCGCGGCTGTCGGTGAGTCGGCAGAGCTGCTGCAAGGCCTCAACCAGCTGCTCAGGGGTAAAAGCCACGCGCTCGCGGACGTCTACTGAAGCAGTCTTGTGGTTAATACCGAGTGCAAGGAAGGCCATTCAAAGTCGCTGATGGTGACGTGAAGCCGGCAATTGTCCTACTTCGACACATGGAGAACAACTACTCGATATCTATCGCGCCGTTAGGCGGCGTCCACGTTGCGAGCGGTTCTCGTTTAAACACAATCCCTGTAGGAGCTGGCTTGCCAGCGATGGACTGACTGTCGCCGCGTCTTTCCGGTAGAAACGCGTCATCGTTAACGACCATCGCTGGCAAGCCAGCTCCTACAGGGACCGTGTGCGTGTGAAAATGCCGGGCCGGTTATGTTTGGCCGAAAGCTTGTGTCATGATGATCCGACCGCAGGTTAGTCGTCCTCTTCCTATATGAATAGATCTTCCGCGTTGCTCCTCGCTTTTATCTTCCTCAGCGGCTGCCAGGCATTGGCACCCGTGTCGTCGGACGGTACCCCTCCGGTGGAAGACAGCACCCCGGCCCCTGAAAAGCCCAAGGTCTACAGCTCATTCAGCGAGGAAACCGTCTTCAGCCTGTTGAGCGCCGAACTGGCTGGCCAGCGCAATCGTTTCGACATTGCCTTGGACAACTATGTGACCCAGGCCATCAACACTCAGGATCCGGGCATTTCCGAGCGGGCATTCCGTATCGCCGAATACCTGGGTGCCGATCAGGCAGCCCTGGACACCGCATTGATCTGGGCCAAAAACGCCCCCGACGACCTCGAAGCGCAACGCGCCGCCGCCGTGCAACTGGCACGCGCCGGGCGTTATGACGACTCCATGGTCTATATGGAGAAAGTCCTGCAAGGCAAGGGCGACACCCATTTCGACTTCCTCGCGCTGTCCGCGGCCGACACCGACCAGGACACCCGCAACGGCTTGATGAAAAGCTTCGACCGTTTGCTGCAACGCCATCCGAACAACAGCCAGCTGATTTTCGGCAAGGCCTTGCTGATGCAACAGGACGGCGACGCCAAAGGCGCATTGACGCTGCTGGAAAACAATCCACCCGAAGACGGCGAAATAGCGCCGATCCTGCTGCGCGCACGCCTGCTGCAAACCCAGGATCGCGGCGACGAAGCCCTGCCACTGCTGCAAAAAAGCATCAAGAAATACCCGGACGACAAGCGCCTGCGCCTGACTTACGCACGCATGCTGGTTGAACAGGACCGCATGGACGATGCCAAGGCCGAGTTCTCGAGCCTGGTCCAGCAGTACCCGGAAGACGACGAACTGCGTTACTCCCTGGCACTGGTCTGCCTGGAAGCCAAGGCCTGGAATGAGGCCAAGGGTTATCTGGAAGACCTGATCGACCGGGAAAGCCACGTCGACTCGGCACACCTGAACCTCGGCCGCATCGCCGAAGAACAGAACGACCCGCAAGGCGCCCTGATCGAATACGCCAAGGTTGGCCCGGGCAGCGACTACCTGCCGGCGCAATTGCGCCAGGCCGACATCCTGATCGACAACGGCAAGACCGCCGAAGCCCAGCGCAAACTGGCGGCGCAGCGCGATGAGCAGCCGGATTATGCAATCCAGCTGTACCTGATCGAAGCCGAAACCCTGTCCGCCAACAATCAGGGCGACAAGGCCTGGGGTGTTCTGCAACAAGCCTTGCAGCAATACCCGGACGACTTGAACCTGCTCTACACCCGCGCCATGCAGGCGGAAAAACGCAATGACCTGGCGCAGATGGAAAAAGACCTGCGCTTGATCATCAAGCGCGATCCGGACAATGCCATGGCCTTGAACGCCCTTGGCTACACCCTGTCCGACCGCACCACGCGCTACGCCGAAGCCAAGGCCCTGATCGAACAGGCACACCAGATCAGTCCGGAGGACCCGGCGGTACTCGACAGCCTTGGCTGGGTGAATTACCGCATGGGCAATCTCGACGAAGCCGAACGCCTGCTACGTCAGGCCCTGGATCGCTTCCCCGACCAGGAAGTCGCCGCTCACCTGGGCGAAGTGCTGTGGGCCAATGGCAAACAACGTGAAGCCCGGCAAGTCTGGGGCAAGTTCCTCAAGGAACAACCCGACAGCCCGACCCTGCGCGGCACCATCAAACGCCTGACCGGATCAGAGACTCTTTAAGATTATGTTTTTGCGCCATTTCATCGTTTTCAGTTTTATCGCCCTGCTCGCCGGTTGCGCGGGCCTGGGTCCCCGCGAGTCGGTCGAGGGGCATGGCAACGCCGCCCAATGGCGCGAACACAAACAGCAACTGACCGGCCTCGATGGCTGGCAGATCGACGGCAAGATCGGCATTCGCGCTCCGAAAGACTCGGGCAGCGGCACGCTGTTCTGGTTGCAACGCCAGGATTACTACGACATTCGCCTGTCCGGACCACTGGGTCGCGGTGCGGCTCGCCTGACCGGACGTCCGGGCAAGGTGTCGCTGGAAGTCGCCAACCAGGGGCGTTACGACGCGCCGAATCCGGAAGTGTTGCTCGAAGAACAGCTTGGCTGGAAGCTGCCGGTGTCCAACCTGGCCTGGTGGGTGCGCGGCCTCCCGGCTCCGGACAGCAAAAGCCGCCTGACGCTGGACGGCGACAGTCGTTTGGCCAGTCTCGAACAGGACGGTTGGCAGGTCGAATACACCGAATACACCCAACTGAACGGTTACTGGTTGCCCGAACGGATCAAACTTCATGGCACCGACCTGGATGTCACGCTGGTGATCAAGACTTGGCAACCGCGCAAATTGGGGCAGTGAAATGCCAGACAATCGCCTGACACTGCCCTCGCCGGCCAAGCTCAATTTGATGCTGCACATTCTGGGTCGCCGCGAAGACGGCTACCACGAACTGCAAACCATGTTTCAGTTTCTCGATTACGGTGACGAGATCACCTATGCCCTGCGCGATGACGGCGTCATTCAACTGCACACCGAGTTCCCCGGCGTTCCCCACGACAGCAACCTGATCGTCAAGGCCGCGAAAAAACTTCAGGAGCAATCCGGTTGTTCGCTGGGCGTCGATATCTGGATTGAAAAAATCCTGCCAATGGGCGGCGGTATCGGTGGCGGCAGCTCGAACGCCGCCACGACATTGCTTGGCTTGAATCACCTCTGGCAGTTGGGCTGGGATGAAGATCGCCTGGCTGGCCTGGGATTGACGCTGGGCGCAGACGTCCCGGTTTTCGTGCGCGGCCACGCGGCTTTCGCCGAGGGTGTGGGCGAGAAACTCACCCCTGTCGACCCCGAAGAACCCTGGTATCTCGTGCTGGTACCGCAAGTCTCTGTAAGTACGGCAGAAATTTTTTCAGATCCGTTGTTGACACGTAACACTCCTCCCATTAAAGTGCGCCCCGTTCCCAAGGGAAACAGTCGAAATGACTGCTTGCCGGTGGTAACAAGACGTTATCCAGAGGTACGTAACGCCTTGAATTTGCTAGGTAAATTTACCGAAGCAAAACTCACCGGAACTGGAAGTTGTGTGTTTGGGGGCTTCCCAAGCAAAGCTGAAGCTGATAAAGTCTCGGCCCTTCTGACAGAGACCCTTACAGGTTTTGTAGCAAAAGGAAGCAACATTTCGATGTTGCATCGCAAGCTTCAAAGTCTGCTCTAAAGGAACCGATTACTGGGTAATCGTTGCAACAGATACAGGGGCGTCGCCAAGCGGTAAGGCAGCAGGTTTTGATCCTGCCATGCGTTGGTTCGAATCCAGCCGCCCCTGCCATTTTCTAATACTCATCCAGGTTACCCTCAGCCTTCAGGTACTGCGCGTGTCCAAGATGATGGTCTTTACGGGGAACGCTAACCCCGATCTGGCTCGGCGTGTCGTACGTCAGCTGCATATCCCTCTCGGTGACATTTCTGTCGGTAAATTTTCCGACGGCGAAATTACAGCCGAGATCAATGAAAACGTCCGCGGTAAAGACGTCTTCATTATTCAGCCGACTTGCGCTCCGACCAACGATAACCTGATGGAACTGGTAGTGATGGCTGATGCCTTCCGCCGCTCCTCGGCTACTCGTATCACTGCTGTTATTCCTTACTTTGGTTATGCCCGTCAGGATCGCCGTCCGCGTTCCGCACGTGTGGCTATCAGCGCGAAAGTCGTCGCTGACATGCTTACCGTAGTCGGCATCGATCGTGTTCTCACGGTTGATCTGCATGCTGACCAAATCCAGGGTTTCTTCGATATTCCGGTAGATAACATCTACGGCTCCCCGGTTCTGGTGGATGACATCGAAGATCAGCGCTTCGAAAACCTGATGATCGTGTCCCCGGACATTGGTGGCGTCGTGCGTGCACGTGCCGTTGCCAAATCCCTGGGCGTGGATCTCGGGATCATCGACAAACGCCGTGAGAAAGCCAATCACTCTGAAGTGATGCATATCATCGGTGATGTCGAAGGGCGTACCTGTATTCTGGTCGATGACATGGTCGATACCGCCGGCACCCTGTGCCACGCGGCGAAGGCCCTGAAAGAGCATGGCGCTGCCAAGGTTTTCGCCTACTGCACGCACCCTGTGCTGTCGGGTCGGGCGATCGAAAACATTGAAAATTCCGTGCTGGACGAGTTGGTGGTCACTAACACCATTCCTCTGTCCGCTGCAGCACAAGCCTGTGCGCGTATCCGCCAACTGGATATCGCACCGGTAGTTGCCGAGGCGGTCCGCCGCATCAGCAATGAAGAATCGATCAGCGCGATGTTCCGCTAAGGGCCCTGCCCTTCTCGAAATGTCTCGTTGACGAAAAGCGCCCCGCCCCGGCATTCCTGTCGGGGCGGGGCTTTTTTGCCCATATCGCCTTTAGCGCTGGTCGCAAACGCTGGGGCGAATGTGGTTATTTTGGAGATACAACATGAACGATTTTACCCTGAATGCTGAAGTGCGTTCCGACCTGGGGAAAGGTGCGAGCCGCCGCCTGCGTCGTCTCGCAAGCCTGGTTCCAGCTGTAGTTTACGGTGGCGACAAAGCCCCTGAATCCATCAGCATGCTGGCCAAAGAAGTTGCCAAACTGCTCGAAAACGAAGCGGCTTACAGCCACATCATCGAGCTGAACGTTGGTGGCACCAAGCAGAACGTCGTGATCAAAGCCCTGCAGCGTCACCCGGCCAAAGGCCACGTGATGCACGCTGACTTCGTACGCGTAGTAGCTGGCCAGAAACTGACCGCTATCGTTCCAGTGCACTTCATCAACGAAGAAGCACCGATCAAGAAAGGCGGCGAAATCTCGCACGTTACTTCGGAAATCGAAGTTTCCTGCCTGCCGAAAGACCTGCCTGAATTCATCGAAGTCGACCTGGCTAACGCCGAAATCGGCGCGATCATTCACCTGTCGGACCTCAAAGCTCCTAAAGGCGTTGAATTCGTTGCTCTGGCACACGGCGATGACAAGGCTGTTGCCAACGTCCACGCTCCACGTGTTGCTCCAGAAGCTGCAGAAGGCGCTGCAGAGTAATTTTACTCTGTACGCCGGAGTGACCGGAAACATCGCGGACTAGAGCATAGCGAGAAAGCGGGCGAGAACGCGGAGTTTACATCATGGTAAATGAGCATTTTTCGTCCACTTTCGCCGCTTTCCCTGATCGCGGCGATGTTATCCACCACTCCAAGGAAGGGCCCCTATCGTGACTGCCATCAAACTGATCGTTGGCCTGGGAAATCCAGGCGCTGAATACGAACAGACCCGGCATAACGCAGGGGCCCTTTTTGTTGAGCGCATCGCGAACGCACAAGGCGTGAACCTTGTGGCGGATCGCAAGTATTTCGGCCTGACCGGTCGCTATTCGCATCAGGGTCAGGATGTTCGTCTGCTGATTCCCACCACGTACATGAACCGTAGCGGCCAGGCCGTAGCGGCACTCGCCGGTTTCTTCCGCATCAAGCCTGAAGAAATCCTCGTGGCGCACGACGAACTCGACCTGCCACCCGGCGTTGCCAAGCTCAAGCAGGGCGGCGGCCATGGCGGTCACAACGGGTTGCGCGACATCATTGCGCAACTGGGCAATCAGAATACCTTTCATCGCCTGCGGCTTGGCATTGGCCACCCGGGCGTTGCCAGTATGGTTTCAAATTTCGTCCTGGGTCGTGCGCCACGCGCCGAACAGGAAAAACTCGATGCCAGCATCGACTTTGCCCTCGGCGTGCTGCCGGATATCCTCGCCGGGGAATGGAACCGCGCGATGAAAAACCTGCACAGCCAGAAGGCCTGACTCTTATCCGAGGGGAAACACCATGGGATTCAATTGCGGCATCGTCGGCCTGCCTAACGTCGGCAAGTCCACCCTGTTCAACGCCCTGACCAAATCCGGGATCGCGGCCGAGAACTTCCCCTTCTGCACCATCGAGCCGAACAGCGGTATCGTGCCGATGCCGGATCCGCGCCTGGATGCCCTGGCGGCCATCGTCAATCCAAAGCGCATCCTGCCGACCACCATGGAATTCGTCGACATCGCGGGCCTGGTTGCCGGCGCGTCGAAAGGTGAAGGCCTGGGTAACAAGTTTTTGGCCAACATCCGTGAAACCGATGCCATCGCCCACGTAGTCCGCTGCTTCGAAGACGAGAACGTGATTCACGTCTCCAACAGCGTCGACCCGAAACGCGACATCGAAATCATCGACCTGGAACTGATCTTCGCCGACCTCGACAGCTGCGAGAAGCAACTGCAGAAAGTCGCGCGCAACGCCAAGGGCGGTGACAAGGACGCAGTGGTCCAGAAAGGCCTGCTGGAGCAACTGATCGCTCACTTCACCGAAGGCAAGCCGGCGCGCAGCCTGATGAAGAACATGGGCACCGACGAGAAGGCGGTGATCAAGGGCTTCCACCTGCTGACCACCAAGCCGGTCATGTACATCGCCAACGTCGCTGAAGACGGCTTCGAGAACAACCCGCACCTGGACGTTGTGCGCGCCATCGCCGAAGAAGAAGGCGCCATGGTTGTACCGGTGTGCAACAAGATCGAAGCGGAAATCGCCGAGCTCGATGACGGCGAAGAGAAAGACATGTTCCTCGAAGCCCTGGGCCTCGAAGAGCCTGGCCTGAACCGCGTGATCCGCGCCGGCTACGAAATGCTGCACCTGCAGACCTACTTCACCGCCGGTGTCGAAGAAGTCCGCGCCTGGACCGTCCGCGTCGGTGCCACCGCACCACAAGCCGCTGGCGTGATCCACACCGATTTCGAAAAAGGCTTCATCCGCGCCGAAGTGATCGCCTACAACGACTTCATCCAGTACAAGGGCGAAGCCGGTACCAAGGAAGCCGGTAAATGGCGCCTGGAAGGCAAGGACTACATCGTTAAAGACGGCGACGTGATGCACTTCCGCTTCAACGTGTAAGCCGCAACCCCCAAGAAAAAGCCGCGTTTGATACGCGGCTTTTTTGTGCCTGACATCTCCGCATCCCGTAGGAGCCGGCTTGCTGGCGATCCGGACGCCGCGGTTAACCAGGCAAACCGCGTAATCGTTCATCGCCAGCAAGCCGGCTCCTACAGGTCACCTGCTACTCACGCCTTCCGGGTACGCGGCAGGAAGATCGCCAACACGCCAAACAACGGCAGGAACGAACACAGGTAGTACACGTATTCGATGCCGTGAATGTCCGCCAGATGCCCGAGCAACGCCGCGCCAATCCCGCCAAAACCAAACATCAAGCCGAAGAACACCCCGGCGATCATCCCGACATTACCCGGCACCAGTTCCTGGGCGTATACCACGATGGCCGAGAACGCCGAGGCGAGGATGAAGCCGATGACCACGCTGAGGATGCTGGTCCAGAACAGGTCGACATGGGGCAGCAACAAGGTGAACGGCGCAACGCCGAGGATCGAGAACCAGATCACCGCCTTACGCCCGATCTTGTCGCCGATCGGTCCGCCGAAGAATGTCCCCGCCGCTACCGCGCCGAGAAACAGGAACAGGTGCAACTGCGAACTGGCCACCGACAGGTCGAACTTCTCGATCAGGTAGAAGGTGAAGTAGCTGGTGAGGCTCGACATGTAGAAATACTTGGAGAACACCAGCAACCCGAGTACCACCAGCGCGCTGGTCACTCGACCCTTCGACAGGCCGTGAGTCGCGGCCTGGCCTTGCTTGAGCTTGAACAGGTTCAAGTGGTTGGCGTACCAGCGGCTGATCCGATAGAGCACGAACAGCGCAAACACCGCGAACAGGCCGAACCACGCCACATGCCCCTGTCCGTAGGGAATGATGATCGCCGCCGCCAGCAACGGGCCGAACGCCGAGCCTGCGTTGCCGCCGACCTGGAAGGTCGACTGCGCCAGCCCGAAGCGCCCGCCCGAAGCCAGGCGCGCCACGCGGGATGCTTCCGGGTGGAAGGTCGAAGAGCCGATGCCGATCAGGCCCGCCGCCAGCAGAATCAACGGGAAGCTGGCGACCACCGACATCATCAAAATCCCGATCAAGGTGCAGACCGTACCCGCCGGCAAGAGCCACGGTTTTGGATGGCGGTCGGTGTAGTAACCCACCCACGGCTGCAATAGCGAGGCCGTCAACTGGAACGTCAGGGTGATCAGGCCGACCTGGGTGAAGGTCAGGCCATAGTTGGCCTTGAGCATCGGGTAGATCGACGGCAGCACCGACTGGATCAGGTCGTTGATCAAATGCGCCAGCGCCACCGCGCCAATGATGCGCATCACCAGGGGGCTGCTTTGGGGCGTTGCGGATGCCGGCACTGAGCCGGTCTGGGCGTTGCTGATAGCCATGGGGTTTTCCGTACAACAGATGGGTGCAAACGGGCAGGTGCGCCAATGTGCCATTTTTCAGTGCAGCAACGCCATCCCCTTAGCCTGCTAACGACCTCCATCTTCATCGCCACAACCTTGATGGCGCAACGCCATGGTCTGAATCTTGCCTTCCTTGTCGGCTTGAACGCGGCTTCCTTACAAAGGAGGCCGACAATGGGAAGTTTTGCCACAGAGTCGGCCTACAGAGCGGACAAGGGTGAACTTTCGAGGCCTTTTTAGAGGGCACGGGTCGGCGGTGCAACAACCTCCGACGCACGCCAATAGTGCGTGGTGTCCAGAGGAGTCATGGGGCATGCAGGCTTTTTTATCACCGGGGATCGGGCTGCTGGGGCGTTTTGGTTTTGCACGCAAATTCCAGTTGTTGTTTCTGCTGTTTATCCTGCCGCTGGCCGGCAGCCTGTGGATGATCGGCCAGGATTATCGCGACAAACTCAACCTGATCTCCGGCGAACGCGCCGGGGTGCGGCAACTGCTGGCGCTTGATGTGCTGGATGACCTGCTCGCCGCCCAGCGTGATCGCGCCGCCCGCTGGCGTGCCACGGAAACCAATCGCCAGCCAACGCCGGCCACCCTCGCCGCGATGGCCGCCTTCGATACGGTGCAGCCAGCCGTCAGCCAGGCCACTGCCGAGCTGGGCAATGCCCTGCAAAAAGAAGGTGCAGAAGGTCAGACGCTGACCCGCTACCAGTCCCTGCAAACCGCCCTCGATGGCCTTGACTCAAAAAGCCTGAGCAGTGTTGGCTGGTGGCCGGATGGCTACGATCGCTTCACCAACGCCTTGAGCGCCCTGCAAGCCTTGCGCGAGCAGATCGCCATGGACAATCGCCTGACGCTGGCGCCGTGGCTTGAGACTTATTTGCTGACGCAGATTTCCACCCAGCATGCGCCCGACCTGATCGAGCGGGTCGGTCGACTGGCGGCGGTAGGCCAGGCATCGGTTGTGTCCGGGCAATTCACCCTGCAAAGCCGCCTGCAACTGCGCGACCTGCGCAGCCGCATTGGCGACGCACGGGAGCAGTTGGTTAAAACCGCGAGCCTGCTCGAAGCACGTTTGCCCAGCGCCCTGCAAACCTGGGCCGGGCAATACCATGACAGCCTCAAGCGCCTCGATGCAGGCCTGAAAGTCCTTGATGACGGTGTATTCGGCGGCAGCATCAACCTCAAGCCGGATGACTTCGAACGCAGTCTCGATGCCCTGCTCACTGAACTCGCCTCGTTGCGCCAGCAGTCGCTGGTGTCGCTGGATCAACGCCTGGATTACTACCACGGCTCGGCGATCCGCCAGTTCATTGTGGCGGCCACCGTGTTGGGTTGCCTGTTACTGGCCGCGCTGTATCTGTTCATCTGCTTGCAGGCTTCGATCCGTCGCAGCGCCAGCGGCATCACAGTACTGGCCGAGGCCTTGCGCGACGGCAATCTGAGCCTGCAAGTGCCGGTTCAAGGCCGGGACGAACTGGCAGTCATCAGCACCGCGCTGAACGTCGCCGTGGTGCAACTGCGCACCAGCCTGCAAGGGGTCGACCACGAAACCCTGCAATTGAGCCACGCAGTGCAAGCCCTCAACCATCATTCCAGCGACGCCCTGGGTGAAGTCGAAGCCCAGCAGTTGCAGATCAGCCAGATTGCCGCGGCGGCGACGCAACTGGCCGCCACCTCACAAGGGGTGGCCCACAGTTGCGAACAGGCCTCTGGCAGCGCCCAGCACACCCGGCGCATTGCCGCCGACAGCAGCCGTGACAGCCAACGCACCACCGCGAGTATCCAGCAACTCAATCAACGCCTGAACGAGACCGCTGCGGCGCTGGGCCGGGTCAGCGAGCAGGGACAGCAGATTCAGCTGGTGGTCGACACCATTCGCGGCGTCGCCGAGCAGACCAACCTGTTGGCCCTCAACGCCGCCATCGAGGCGGCGCGGGCGGGCGAGCAAGGGCGTGGCTTCGCGGTGGTGGCCGATGAAGTACGCAGCCTGTCACAACGCACGCAATCGTCGACCGCACAGATAGCCGGTACGGTCGACAGCCTGCGTCACACCGTGAACGAGGCCGTCAACCTGATGCAAGCCGCGTGCTCTCAGGCAGAGAATGATGCACAAACGGTCACCGACCTCGGTGAACGACTCGGGGAAATCGCCAGTGCCGTGCAGAGCGTCACCGATACCCTGGCGCAGATCGCCACGGCGGTTGAAGAACAGGCCAGTACCGCCGACGAGGTCAGCGGCAATATCCAGCAGGTCGATCAAGCGGCGGTGCGTTTGCTCGAAGGGGCGCGCGCGGTGAATCAGGCAGCGGACACCTTGAGCCACGGCAGCAAGGCCCTCAGCGACAACACTGGACGCTTCCGTTTGAGTTGAACCTGCCAGGACTTCTCAGGCGCGGATCACCGCCTCCGGGAAGTCCTGCTCCAGCTCGGTCTTGAGCCAGTCGATAAACCACGCCACGTCCGCCGAGAGCTCGGCGGACGGCGTCAGCACCCGATAGCTTTCCAGCTTCACCTGCGCGTCCACCACCCGCACCAGCTTGCCGCTATGGAGTTCTTCGCGCACCAGCACTTCGTTGGCCAGTGCGATGCCCTGCCCGCTCTCGGCCACCGACAATGCATGGTCATTGTTGACGTAGAGCATGTCCGAATTGAGGTGGATGTCGAGGTCGTTGGCGGCGAACCACAGGTTCCACCATTCGCCGTCATCGACGTGGATCAGGTTGTGCTTCACCAGGTCCGCCGGGCTGTCGATGGGCGCGACACTGGCCAGGTAGTCGGGGGAGCAGATCGGAAACACCCGAGGGCAAATCAGGCTGGTGCGCGAGTGGGCATATTGGCCATCCACCCCGTAGACGATGCCGAGGTCAGCGCTTTTACCGTCGACTTCGGTGAAGGTGGAGTTGGGTTCGATGGCGAATTTCAAACCCGGGCGCAGATGGCGCATGGCCTCGATGCGCGGCATCAGCCAGCGCTTGGCGAACCCCGGCACCACCATGATGCGCAACCAGCGCTCGGCGTGTTTGGGCTGCGCCTCTTTTCCGGCCTCGATGATCAGTTGCAAGGCGGCGCTGATCTTGCGGTGGTACTTCTCCCCCGCCAGCGTCAGGTTGACCCCGCGAGAGGTGCGCTCGAACAGTTGGATGCCCAGCCAGTCTTCCAGCAACTTCACATGACGGCCGATGGCCGGCTGGGTCACGTGCAGGGCTTTGGAGGCTTCGACATAGCTGCCCAACCGGGCTGCGGCATCAAAGGCACGCACCGCGTTGAGCGGCGGCAAACGGTGGTCGGGCATGAGTTCCGGGCGCCTTTTGCTGTTAAATTTTTTAACAACCCCTATGTTAAAATTGAAGTTTCGCCCCCGCAACCCCTCGCTGATAATCGATCCACAGCAGAACAAAAAAACAGCTGGTTACAACACCCGAACGCAATCTCGATCCTGCCCAGAAAAATAATATCCATGGCCCGACGACACAGCTGTTTTCAGCCCGTGCGCAGGCGATGGGGGAATCGGAGGTAACGCATGAATGCCCTGCATTCGCTGCAAACGCTGGCGGTGTCCATCCGCTCAGTGCGCAAGGTCTACGGTGATCCAAAGACTGGCCCGGTGGCGCTGAAAAGCATCGACCTGGACATTCGTGACAACGAGTTCTTCACCCTTCTCGGCCCTTCGGGCTGTGGCAAAACCACGCTCCTGCGGATGATCGCCGGGTTCGAATTCCCTACCGAAGGCGAAATTCTGCTCTACGGCGAAAACATCGCCGACCGCCCGCCCTTCCAGCGCCCGGTCAACACGGTGTTCCAGCATTACGCACTGTTCCCGCACATGACCATCGCCGAGAACCTGGCCTTCGGTCTTGAGTCCCACCCGATGGGCAAAGTCCTGAACAAAACGCAGATGGCCGAACGGGTGCGCGAGATGCTCGCCCTGGTGCAGATGGAGCGTTTCGCCAATCGCAAGCCGGCGCAACTGTCCGGCGGTCAGCAACAGCGCGTCGCCCTCGCTCGCGCACTGGCGCCGCACCCCAAAGTCTTGCTGCTCGACGAACCGCTTTCGGCGCTGGACCTCAAGCTGCGCCAGGCCATGCGCGAAGAGCTGAAAACCATTCAGGCGCGCACCGGCATCACCTTCATCTTTGTCACCCACGACCAGGAAGAAGCGCTGACCATGTCCGATCGCATCGCCGTGTTGTCCGAAGGCGAAGTGCAGCAGGTCGGCCGCCCGGAAGACATCTACGAGCGCCCGCGCAATCGCTTTGTCGCGGACTTCATCGGCGAAACCAACTTCATCGAAGGCACGGTCACCCGCGTCGAAGACGGCCTGGCCTGGTTCGCCGGCCCAGCGGGACATCCGCTGCCTGCGCAGCCGTGCAGCGATGTGCGGGTCGGTGCCAGCGTTGCGTTGTCGGTGCGCCCCGAGCGTTTGCATCTGGTGCCAGCCACCACTGAAAACGCTCTGCCGTGCCGCATCGAAGCGCAGATCTACCTCGGCACCGACCTGCAATACCAGGTCAGCCTGAGCGACGGTTCACGCCTCACCGTGCGCACCCCCAACTGCGTCGACCAGAGCAAGCGTTTCGCCGTCGGCAGCCAGGCCGGTCTGCTGTTCGACCAGGGCAGCGCCAGCGTCCTGCACGATTGAGCACGAGGAATTGCCATGCACGCTTTACCGATTGCCAACACGCTGGAACGTCGGCGGGCCTTCCAGAGCTTTCTCGGAGTCAGCCCGGCGCTGATCGCCATCGGTCTGTTCCTGATCGTGCCGATCCTGATCGTCATCGGCTACTCGCTGATGGAAGCCAACCCCTACGGCGGGGTGAACAAGGTCTTCAGCACTGACGCCTACACCTCGCTGCTGTTCGAGCGGCAACTGGACGACAGCCTGGCCTTCGCCGACTCCTACCTGATCATTGCCCTGCGCTCGATCGGCATCGCCGGGTTGACCACGCTCATCACCCTGCTGATCGGCTTTCCGGTGGCGGTGTGGCTGGCGATGCAACCGGCCCATCGTCGCGGCTTGCTGATTTTCCTGATCACCGTGCCGTTCTGGGCCAACCTGTTGATCCGCACCTATGCGTGGATTCTGCTGCTGCGCAACACCGGGGTGATCAACAACAGCCTCATGGGCCTCGGGGTCATCGACCAGCCGCTGCAACTGCTCTACACCGACGGCGCGGTGCTGCTGGGGCTGGTCTACACCTACGCGCCCTTCGTCGTGCTGCCGATCTACGCCACCCTGGAAAAAATGGATACCCGCCTGCTCGAGGCCGCTCAAGACCTGTACGCCGGGCGTGTGCGCACCTTGCGCAAGGTGGTATTGCCGATCGCCAAGCCGGGAATTCTTGCCGGCGCCATCCTCACTTTCGTGCCTTGCCTGGGCGCAATGATCGCTCCGGAACTGCTCGGCGGCGGCACGCGGATGATGCTCGGCAACCTGATCTTCCGGCAATTCAGCGATGCGCGTAACTGGCCATTCGGCGCGGCCCTGTCGTTGGTGCTGATGGCTGCAGTGATGTTGGTACTGACGGTTTATGCCTTGCGTGCCGAACGCCAGCGCATCGCCAAAGGAGGTGCGTGATGATCAGCCTGTTCAAACGCAACACGCTGGGCGTGCAGGATTTCCCCGGCTTCGGCGGCTTCAGTTTCCTGTTCTACCTGTACCTCTACGCGCCCATCGTGGTGCTGGTGGTGTTCTCGTTCAACGCCAACCAGTCGGCCACGGTGTGGACCGGTTTCAGCCTCGACTGGTATCGCGCGGCCTTCGCCAACCAGGCGTTGCGTCAGGCGGCCGGCAATAGCCTGTTGATCGCGGTATGCGCCAGCATGGTCGCCACGGCCATCGCCACCCTCGCCGCCCTCGGCACTTCACGGGGTGCGAAGTTCAAGGGCCTGCAATTGTCCATGGGCGCGATCATGTTGCCCCTGGTGCTGCCGGAAATCGTGGTCGGCGTCGCCACCCTCGCGCTGTTCTCCACCATCGGCCTGTCCCTGGGCTACGGCAACCTGATCATCGCCCATACGGTGTTCTGTATTCCGTTTGCCTTTCTGCCGATACGGGCACGCCTGAACGACATGGACCTGTCCCTGGAACAAGCCTCGGCCGACCTCTATGCCGGCCCGTGGCGGACCTTCCGCAAGGTCACCCTGCCGCTGCTGATGCCGGGGATTTTCTCCGGGCTGATGCTGGCCTTCATCGTGTCGCTGGATAACTTCGTGATCTCGATGATGGTCTCCCAGGCCGGCACCACCACCTTGCCGATCTTCATCTTCGGCCTGTTGCGCATGGGCGTGACACCCGACGTCAACGCCGTCTCGACCCTGATCCTGGGCGTCTCGGTGCTGTTCGTGACCCTTTCCTGGCTGCTGGGCAAAAAGAAATCCTGAACCTTCTACGTACTGTGGGGAAATAGCATGAGCAAGTGGATTAAAAGCATCGGCGCATCGTTGTTCCTGACTTTGCCGCTGACCATGGCCGGCAGCGTTCAGGCCGCGGAAAAACTCAACGTGGTGAGCTGGAGCGGCTACTTTTCGCCGGAAATTCTTGCCAAGTTCCAGAAGCAGACCGGCATTGAAGTCACCGTCGACTCCTACGACTCCAACGAAACCCTGCTGGCCAAATTGAAACAGGGCGGTGCCGGTTATGACGTGGCGATTCCGTCGCACCAGTTCGTGCCGATCCTGATCAAGGAAAAGCTGCTGGAGCGTTTCGACCCGGTCAACGAGCCCTACTACGCCAGCGTCGTCGACAACCTGAAAAAACCCACCTGGGACCCGGAAGGCGCCTACTCCGTGCCGTTCATCTGGGGCACCACCAGCGTGGTGCTCAACACCGAGCGCTACAAGGGCCCTGCCGACAGCCTCAAGGTGCTTTACGAGCCGCCGGCCGAGCTGCAAGGGCGGATCAACATGTTCGACTCCGTCAGTGACGTGGTGGACATGGCCAGCCTGTACCTGAACATCCCGCTGTGCAGCGAAGACCCGAAGCAGATGCAGCAGATCCTGACCCTGCTCAAGGCACAGAAACCTTTCGTCAAGACCTACAGTTCCAAGGCGGGCTCGATTCGCGAAAACCTCGCCTCGGGTGAAATCGACATGTCGACCTTCTGGGGCGGTTCGTCGATGCGCGCCCGCGAGATGAAACCGAGCCTGAAATACCTGTACCCGAAAGAAGGTGTGCTGGCCTGGGTCGACAACATGGTCATCCCGACCGGCAGCAAGAACCCGGCGAACGCCAAGGCCTTCATCGCGTTCCTCAGCCAGCCTGAAAACGCGGCGATGACCCAGAACTTCCTCAAGCACCAGAGCCCGATCAAAGGTGTGGAACCGTTCCTCGACGCAGGCCTGAAAGATGCGCCGGAACTGCACATTCCCGAAGGCACACAAGTGGTGTTCAGCAAGACCTGTGGCGAAGGCGCGATCCGCCTGGCCGACCGTCTCTGGACCAACCTGATGCGTTGATCTCTACCGCCCCGACGCATTGGCGGGGCGTTTTTCCAGCCGTCTGAAAGGCCGCTTGCAATGAACTCGAACAACATCAGCGAACTGGTCCTGCTGCAGGCCCACGAGCTCGCCGAACGCATCCGCCTGCGCCAGGTTTCCTGCCGGGAAGTGATGCAGACTTATCTTGCCCACATCGAACGCTTCAACCCGCAGGTCAATGCGCTGGTGAGCCTGCAGGCACCGGAAGACCTGCTGGCCCAGGCGGATGTCCGCGACGCCGAACTGGCGAAAGGCCAATACCGTGGCTGGATGCACGGCCTGCCCCACGCCATCAAGGACTTGTCCCTGACCCATGGCATCCGCACCACCCTGGGTTCGCCGCTGTACAAGGACTTCATCCCCGAGCGCGACGGCATCATGGTCGAGCGGATCAAAGCGGCGGGCGCGATCATCATCGGCAAGAGCAACACCCCGGAATTCGGCCTCGGCTCGCAAAGCTATAACCCGATCTTCGGAGCGACCGGTTGCGCCTACGACCCGAGCAAGACCGCTGGCGGCAGTAGCGGCGGCGCGGCGGCGGCGCTGGCCATGCACCTGGTGCCGGTGGCCGACGGCAGCGACATGATGGGCTCGCTGCGCAACCCGGCGGCGTTCAACAACATCTTCGGTTTCCGTCCGTCCCAGGGCCGCGTGCCCTTCGATGACAGTGCCGACCTGTTCATCGACCAACTCGGCTACGAAGGCCCCATGGCGCGCAGCGTGCGCGATGCGGCGTTGCTGCTGTCGGTGCAGGCCGGGGCCGATGCGCGGGCGCCACTGTCGATTGCCGAATCCGGAAGTGCCTTTGCGGCGCCGTTGGATCGCGGCTTCAAAGGCACGCGTCTGGGCTGGCTCGGCGACTTCAACGGCTACCTGCCGATGGAAAAAGGCATCCTCTCGCTGTGCGAAAAAGCCTTTGCTGATTTCGAAAGCCTGGGTTGCCACGTCGAGCACGTTCAGTCCGAATTCGCGCCAGAGAAGCTGTGGAGCAGTTGGCGAACCTTGCGTCACTGGATGGTCGCCGGCTCGTTAGGCGCAACTTATGCCGACCCGCAAAAACGCGCCTTGTTGAAACCGGAAGCCTGCTGGGAAGTGGAAAACGGCCTGAAACTCTCGGCCACTGATGTGTTTGCCGCGTCGGTGACGCGCAGCGACTGGTATCGGGCGATCTGCCGAATGTTCGAAAAGTACGATTACCTGCTATTGCCCAGCGCCCAGGTATTTCCGTTCGACAAGACCCAAGCGTGGCCCGCGTCTATTGAAGGCGTGAGCATGGACACCTATCACCGCTGGATGGAAGTGGTCATTCCCGGCACCTTGTCCGGCTGCCCGGTGGCTAACGTACAGGTCGGCTTCAACGCCAGCGGCCTGCCCATGGGCCTGCAAATCATCGGCAGACACCAGGCCGACTTCGCTGTCCTGCAATTGGCGCACGCCTATGAACAGGCCAGTCGCTGGTTCCAGCGCTGCCCTTCCCCCCTGCTCAGAGGATAGATTTTGATAAACGGTTGAAAGCGCAGAGAAATATTTTAGATTTATGCTTGACGCATCCCCGTTACCGGTGAATAATGCGCGCCACTTGGCTACATAGCTCAGTTGGTTAGAGCATAGCATTCATAATGCTGGGGTCCGGGGTTCAAGTCCCTGTGTAGCCACCAAGTACTAAAAACGGCTTACCGCAAGGTAGGCCGTTTTTTTATGCCTCGAAAAAATGCGCTGCGGTGACGGGAAAATCCTGCACCGCATGCACGCCTCGATCAGAGGCGAACCATCGGCAATGCCGACAACGCTTTCTCCCAGATCTGCCACGTGCGCAACCAGACCATCGCCTGCCAATCGCTATCCGCCGGATAGAACTGCTCCAGCAGACTGAGCTTGATCCCGCGCCCTGTCGCGTCATTCGGATTGCCGTGCAGATGCAGCCAGTGGTCATCACGCAGATGCCGGTGAACGTCCGGCCCGGGATAGGTCCCGCACTCGATGACGAAAGGCATCAGCCGAACCTGTGGCAGCGCATTGATCAACGCCTGCGAGGTGTAGCCGGTGGCCGTCGCCGCCACACCGGTTTCGCTGACAGTGTCGGCGCCGGTTTGCAGGCTGTAGAGCCACGGGCCATAGATCGCCTGCGCATCGGGCAGCGCCGGATAGGCGGACTCGGTGATGGTCAACAGCATCGGATGACCGTACTCGCCCGCCCCCGTGTGCAAGTCGAAACACATGCCGACCTCGGCATGGGCCATGTGCTTTTGCATGATTTGGTGCAGCGTGCGGTTCGACCAGCTCGGCGCCAGCCCGCCGAAAAACAGGCCATCGGGATGCGCATGCTGACCACCCTCGACGATCGACATTACTGCCGGCCAGCCATGCAGGCGAATCTGCTCCTCGAGCAAGGCATCGGCACGCTCACGCTCAGGGCCATGCAACTGCGGGCAGGCATAGATTTCATGCAGGGCGTTGTAGGCCTGGTTATCCGGTAGCGGGCGCTGGAAATCCAGGTGATTGCGGTTGAGGTCGATGTTGTCTTCGTTTACCCGGCGCAACCACGCCATGCCCCAGGGGTTGATGGCGTGGATCATGACCACGGCGACATCCGCTGGCAGGGTACGCTTGCCCAACTCTTGCAACCATTTGAACTGGCAGCCCGAGCCATAGAAGCCTTCGACCCCGTGGGTGCCGCTCAACGCGATCAGCAGCCGCTTGGCGCCCGGATCGCCCAGCACCGCCACATCGGTGCTCAGCTGTTCGCCGAACGGGCCTTTGAGCGGGTGTGGATACTCCGTCAGCGTTGCGCCTGCAGTGGTCGCGGCGGCCAGGAATTGTTCACGCTGGGTGCGATAGCTGGGCTGGGTTGGAAACTCGGTTTGCATGTCTGCCTCTTGTTGATCTTCTGGCCTGCCTGTTGGCAACGACCCTACAGAAAATTCCGCGATTGATGAAGGACAAAAACGTCAATGCCGTGGGACCCGGTTTGCGTCCCTCCCGGTCGGCCGATAAAGTCCACTGATCCCAGATCCAACGGACGGAGTGCCCCACGTGTTCTCAACCCTCCCCTTGCGCCGCTATCGCCTGCCAGCCCTGCTTCTGCTCGCCAGTGCCTTGAGCCTGGCCGCCTGCAACAACGCTACGGTGCCGACGCTACCGCTCGCACCGGAAAGCGCTTCCGGGTTCCGAACCGACCTGCGCACCCAGCACGCCGAAAAATACATGGCAGCAGCGGCCAACCCGCTGGCGGCCGAAGCCGGGCGGGAGATGCTGCGCCGGGGCGGTTCGGCCATCGATGCGGCAATTGCGATGCAAGCGGTGTTGACGCTGGTCGAGCCACAGTCTTCGGGCATTGGTGGCGGCGCGTTGATCGTGCTCTGGGATGGCAAGGCCGTGCGCACCTACGACGGCCGTGAAACCGCCCCGGCCGGCGCTACCGAGAAGCTGTTCCTGCAAGCCGACGGGCAACCGATGGGCTTCAAGGAGGCGCAGATCGGTGGTCGCTCGGTGGGCACTCCCGGTGTGCTGCGCGCTTTGGAACTGGCCCATCAAAAACACGGACGCCTGCCCTGGGCGCAGCTGTTTGAACCGGCCATTCAGCTCGCCGAACAAGGCTTCGCCATTTCGCCGCGTCTGCACCAGTTGATCGCCGCGGATTCATCCATGCCGCGCTCGCCGGAAATGATGGCTTACTTCCGTAATGCCGATGGCAGCCCGAAGGCCGTCGGCACAAACCTGAAGAACCCGGCATTGGCCGCCGTGTTCAAACGCATCGCCCACGAAGGCCCGGATGCGTTGTACAAAGGCCCGGTCGCCGAGGAAATCGCGGCCAAGGTGCAGGGTCACGCCAACCCCGGCAGTTTGTCCGTGAGCGACCTCGCCCACTACCAGGCCAAGGAACGTGCGCCCCTATGTACCGACTACAAGCGCTGGCAAGCCTGCGGCATGCCGCCACCGTCGTCGGGCGGGATCGCCGTCGCACAGATCCTCGGCACACTGCAAGCCCTGGAGGCTCGCGACAAGCGCCTGGCGCTCGCACCGCTTAAGCCGGTCAAGACCAACGCCCCCGCCGGCATCGAACCCGATCCGCAAGCCGTGCACCTGATCTCAGAAGCCGAACGCCTGGCCTACGCCGACCGCGCACAGTACGTCGCCGACACCGACTTCGTAACCGTGCCGGTCAAGGGCCTGGTCGACCCGACCTACCTCGCCAGCCGCGCCGCCCTGATCGGCGAGCGCAGCATGGGCACGGCCAAACCCGGCACTCCACCAGGCATCCAGGTGGCCTACGCGCCTGACCGTTCGCCGTTGCGGATTTCCACCTCGCAAGTGGTGGCCGTCGATGACGCAGGCGGCGCCGTGTCGATGACCACCACCATCGAGTCGGCGTTCGGCTCGCACATCATGGTTCAGGGCTTCATGCTCAACAACGAGATGACCGACTTCTCGTTCATCCCCGAAGAGAACGGGCAGAAAGTCGCCAACCGCGTCGAACCCGGCAAACGCCCGCGTTCCTCCATGGCCCCTACCCTGATCTTCGACCGCCAGAGCGGTGAATTCCTCGCGACTGTCGGCTCCCCCGGCGGCTCGCAAATCATCGAATACGTGGCCAAGTCCGCCATCGGCCTGCTCGACTGGAACCTCGATGCCCAGGCGGCCATCAACCTGCCCAACTTCGGCAGCCGCAATGGCCCCACCGAACTGGAACAGGGCCAGTTCAGCCCCGCGCTGATTCAGGCGCTGAAGGACAAAGGGCACAGCGTGAGCGAGATCGACATGACCAGCGGCACCCAGGCGATCGTTCGGGTGAAGGACGCGCAAGGCAAAGCGTCGCTGACAGGTGGGGCCGATCCACGGCGTGAAGGGCAAGCGCTGGGGGATTGAGTCGTACGCGGGGATGAAAAATGGCTTACCGGTAGGTAGGCCTTTTTTATAGATAAAGAGTCCAGGACGCCTCTCTCCCGCTGCTTTTTCCTACCCACAAACAATTGCGTCCTGGTTAGAGTCTCCGCGCCTCCACAGACTTGCATCAGTCCCACCATGGGACTAGGATCATGCCATGAGAATCATCGCCATCAATCAGCTGAAGCAATTTTGGGAGAGATACCCGAGCGCAGAACAACCTTTGTTGGCCTGGATTGACGAGGTAAGGAATGCAGCCTGGAAAACGCCTGCCGACATAAAGCTGCACTTCGCTACAGCCAGTATTCTCAAAAGCCGCAGAGTCGTGTTCAACATCAAGGGTAACGACTTCAGGCTGATAGTCGCCGTGGCCTATCGCTTTGGCGCCGTGTACATAAAATTTGTCGGAACTCACAAGCAGTACGACGCAGTCGACGCTGATAACGTCGAAATGGAGTAACCCATGAACATTCGCCCGATTCACACCGAAGAGGATTACCGCGCCGCCCTCAAGAGCGTGTCTGCACTGTTTGAGAATGAACCAGAGATTGGCACTCCCGAGGGAGATTACTTTGACATCATGATTACGCTGATCGAATCGTATGAGTCGAAGCACTTCCCGGTCGACTTACCCAATCCTATCGATGCGATCAAGTTCAGGATGGAGCAGTCCGGGTTGTCCGCTGCCGATCTTGCGCCTGCCATCGGCCGCACAAATCGTGTTTATGAAGTACTCAATGGCAAACGAGCGTTGACGCTTCCGATGATCTGGAAACTGCACGAGCTATTCGGGATACCCGCCCAGAGCCTGATCAAACCGGTCAAGCACGTTTGATCGGGCTCAGCTTTTGCCAGAACTCCGCTCAACGACTGATCTTCAACTCCTGCCGAACCTGGTGCCTTTCCAGCGCCAGCTCAATCAATCGCGTCACCAGCTCGCTGTAGGTCATGCCGGTGGCCTGCCACAGTTTCGGGTACATGCTGATGCGGGTGAAGCCGGGCAGCGAGTTGATTTCGTTGATCAGCACTTCGCCGCTGTCAGTCAGGAACACATCGACACGGGCCAGGCCGGAGCAGCCCAGCACCTGGAACGCCTCTACGGCCAAGGCGCGAATGCGCTCGCTCGCCTCGGCGCTGATGTTGGCCGGCACCACGACTTCTGCTGCGGTGTCGTCGATGTATTTGCTGTCGTAGGAATAGAACCCGCTGCGCACCACGATCTCGCCGCAACCGCTGGCGATGGCCTCTTCGTTACCGAGTACCGCACATTCAATCTCACGGCCGCTGACGGCAGATTCGATCAATACCTTGGTATCGAAACTCAACGCCAGCTCCACCGCTGCGCTGTATTCAGCCTCGTCGGTAACCTTGCTCACGCCCACGGACGAGCCCTGGTTCGCCGGTTTGACGAACAGCGGTAAACCCAATTTACCCCGCACCTCGGCAAACCCGGTGCGCGCCGCCGTGGCACGGGTCAAGGTCACGAACGGCGTCACGGCCAGGCCGGCATCGCGCAGCAGGCGCTTGCTGATGTCCTTGTCCATGCACACGGCCGAGCCGAGCACGTCAGAGCCGACAAATGGCAGATCAGCCATGCGCAGCAAGCCTTGCAGGCAACCGTCCTCGCCGAGGGTGCCGTGGACAATCGGGAAGATCACATCGACGTGACCGAGCATTTCCTGGCTGGAGGTTTCCACCAGTTGCTGACTGGCTTTGCCCGGCACCACGGCCAGTTCGCGATTGGACTGGTTGAGGGCAATCAGCGCCGGGTTTTCCTGGTTCAGCAAAAAGTTGGACGGGTCGTTGAGGTGCCAGTGGCCTTGTTTGTCGATGCCGATCAGCACCGGCTCGAAGCGTGAACGATCGAGCGCATCGACAATATTTTTCGCCGACTGCAACGACACTTCATGCTCGGCCGAACGGCCCCCGAAAATGATCCCCACGCGCAACTTGCTCATGACCTGGCCTCATCCTGACAAATAAAAAAGGACCTGTAGCGAATGCGCCCCACAGTGCAGTATTTGCCCTTGGTTTTCTAGCGGGCAACCCGCCATCCGATCAGAAGACAGGGAACCGTTGGCTGGGTTACCGTGTTGCACATCGATCCAAAGACAATCATCACCATGGCCAAGCAACTGCCCCGCAATGACTGGTTCCATCGCGCGCCCGATGTCGGCGGGCTGCAGCGTTTCGAGGCGTTTTTTGCCGGCCATGGCTACGACCTTCACCGCCACGACACCTATGCCATCGGTCACACCCTGGCCGGGGTGCAGAGCTTTCAGTATCACGGTGGCAGGCGTCACAGCCTGCCGGGCACAACGATTGTGCTGCACCCGGACGAAGCCCACGATGGCGAGGCCGGCACCGAGTCCGGTTTCCAGTACCGGATGATGTACATCGAACCCGCACTGATCCAGCAGATGCTCGGCGGTCAGCCGCTGCCGTTCATCAAGACCGGGCTGTCGAACGACCCACGTCTGTTCGCCGCCACGGGAGCGCTGCTGCGCAGCCTGGATTGCCCGCTCGACCCACTGGAAGAGCAGGACGCGCTGTTCGATCTGGCACAAGCCTTGAGCACGGTTGGCGGTGTGCCGACCAAACGCTCTGGGTTCGACTACATCGCTGCGCAGCGCGCCCGGGAATACATCCACAGCGCCCTCGATCGCACGGTGACCCTGGATGAACTGGCGCAGCACAGTGGCCGGGATCGCTGGAGCCTGTCGCGGGATTTTCGCCTGTTGTTCGGCACCAGCCCCTATCGCTACCTGACGATGCGGCGCCTGGACATGGTCCGCGCGCTGCTGATTCAGGGGCAGACGCTGGTCAGCGCGGCGCTGATCGCCGGCTTCACCGACCAGAGCCACATGACTCGGCAATTCAGCAAAACCTACGGCCTGTCTCCGGCCCGCTGGATGAAGATGCAGCGCTGCTGAGCCACGCACAATCGTACAAGAAGCACATCGAGCCGCTGGCTATCGTGGGTTCACCAACAACCGCGAGAGCTGTTTCATGACTGCTTACGAAAGCCTGAACTTCGCTGAAAAAATCAGCCGGATCGATTCCCACTGGTCACCCCGGGTCATCGCCGAAATGAACGAGTACCAGTTCAAGGTGGTGAAGCTGCTGGGGGATTTCATCTGGCACGACCACGTCGATACCGACGAAACCTTCATCGTTCTGGAAGGCCGGTTGCGCATCGATTTTCGTGATGGCCACGTGCTGCTGAACGCCGGGGAAATGTATGTGGTGCCCAAAGGCGTCGAACACAAACCCTGCGCCGATCAGGAGGTAAAGCTCCTGCTGATCGAACCCAAGGGTGTGCTCAACACGGGCAGCGAAGGTGGCGAGCGCACGGCCGAGAATGATCTGTGGATTTGAGCGCCTACTGGCTCACGCCTGCAGCGTCTTGCCATCCACCGGATCGCCGATCTTCAGGAAATGCCCGCCCGCGACATGGTGCAAGGTGCGCAAGGCATCCTGCCCTTCGAAGTGCCAGCGGCCTTCGCTGAATACGCGCTCGTCGGCCTGGGCGGCAATCACCTCGGCCAGGAACAGGTCGTATTGCTGGTGATTGTTCGGCTCCGGCAACAGGCGACATTCCAGCCAGGCCACGCAGCCTTCGAGCATCGGCGCATCGACCGATTCGCCGGTGAAGGTCTGCAAGTCGTAGGTCTCGAACTTGTCGCGGCCCTGGCCCTGGGTCAATTCCAGGCCGGAAGTCGAGCCGACGGTCTGCACGATGTCGGCCTGGGCGGCGCAAGGCACGTTCAGCACAAAAGTGCCCGAAGCTTCCAGCAACTGGCGAGTCCAGGTGGACTTGTCCAGCACCACGGCAATTTTCGGCGGTTCGAAATCCAGCGGCATGGCCCAGGCGGCCGCCATGATGTTGCGCTGGCCATCGTGGGCCGCGCTGACCAGCACAGTCGGCCCGTGATTAAGCAGACGATAAGCCTTGGACAAGGGAACCGGTCGGCGGTGGGAAACGCTCATGGAAGTCTGCTCCTGGAGAAAGAGCCGATTGTAGCGCCCACGCAACCCTGTGCGGGCTTGCTCGCGAAGGCGTCAATTCAGTTACCGTTGCGTTGAATGACACACCGCTTTCGCGAGCAAGCCCGCTCCCACAGGTTTATTGGGCGATCCCGGGATTTGTGCCTGCCCGTGATTCCCTGTTGGAGCTGGCTTGCCAGCGATGGCGGTGACGAGTTGCATGGTGAAGACAGTTGCTCCCACCAAGAGCCGGTCGCAGGTCAGTGGGTGAGTTGATTGGCAAACTGCCCCACCGCATCGACCACTTTCTGCGCACCGTCCTGGATCTCGACAATCACCGTGCCCGCTTCCGCCGCCAGTGCCAGGCCCTGCTCGGCCTGGAGCTTGCCATCGGTCATCAGGGCCACGGCGTTGCGCGCCATGTCCTGGTTCTGCCGCACCACGAGGACGATTTCGTCAGTGGCCTGACTGGTCCGCGACGCCAGTTGCCGGACCTCATCCGCCACCACGGCGAACCCCCGACCCTGCTCGCCCGCACGCGCCGCTTCGATGGCCGCGTTGAGCGCCAGCAGGTTGGTCTGCTCGGCAATCCCGCTGATGGTCTTGACGATGGTACCGATCACCAGCGACTGCTCGTTCAAGGCTTCGATGCCATCGCCGGCTGTCTGCATGTGCTTGGCCAGGTCGCGCATCACGTCCACGGCCTGGGTCACCACGGCATTACCGCGCTGAGCGCTCTGGTCGGTCTGCTGCGAAGTGCTGTAGGCAATGTTGGCGGCCTCGGCCACGGCCTGTTCCTGATTGACCTGATCGGTAATCACCGTGGCGAACTTCACCACTTTGTAGAGCTTGTTGTTGGCATCGACCACCGGGTTGTAGGACGCCTCCAGCCAGACCGTACGACCATGACTGTCGATACGTTTGAAACGGTCGGCCACGTACTCACCCGCGTTCAGGCGACGCCAGAAGTTCTGGTACTCGGCGCTGTTGTACTCATCCGGCAGGCAAAAGGTACGGTGATGCTTGCCCTTGATCTGCGCCAGGCTGTACCCCATGCCACCGAGGAAGCGATCGTTGGCGGTCAGCACGTTGCCGTTGAGGTCGAATTCGATCACCGCCGTGGAGCGCACCAGCGCGCCAATCAGGTTCTCGTGCTCGCGGGAGGCCTCGATGGTGCGGGTCAGGTCGCTGGAGAAGATCGAAAAACACTTGATCCGCCCATCCGCCGAGCGCACCGGTTGCAGGATCGAACGCAACCACGCTTCCTGGCCCGTACCGCGCAACAGGCGCACCGCACCGGCGAAATGCTCGCCCCGGGTCAATGCGTTCTTGAAGCGCTGGTGGAATTCGTCGGACTTCACGTGATCCGGGACGAGTTCGTCGATGTGCCGGCCAATCAAGTCGCCGCTCTTGTAATGCATTTCGCCAAGGAAGTTCTGATTGACCGACTGAACCCGTCCGTCGCTATCGAGGGTCAGCACCAGCATCTCGCTTTCCAGACTTTCCTTCACTTGCTGGAGGCTGGAGAGTTCTTCACGAAGAGCCGACAGCTCCTGCTTCAAGCGTTTATTGAACATGGGAAAGCACCGATGGACAGGGGTAGAAAGCGATATGCAGCCTAACCATCGGCCTTGGAAACATTTACTTAAGCGCGCTTCAGGATTGTCCTACAAAAATAGTCACGACTCACCGCATTCAATGCGCGCCAGCGGCCGAACAGCCAGCAGTTTTCGGCATCCGCACACCGAAGTACGCCGCACTGACCACGCCCACCGTCCCCATCACCACACTGAATATCACGCAGACCCATGGGCTCCACGGCATCAGACCGATCAACAACAGCGGTGTGATGCTCGCCCATGCGGCATAGGCAATGTTGTAGGTGAACGAGATGCCCGAAACGCGAATCCGTGCCGGAAACAGGCTGACCATCACCGATGGCACCGCGCCGACCACCCCGCAGGCCAACCCTGCCACGGAGTAGGCCAGGCCGATCCAGTCGCCGCCCGTGATCAGGCAGCTGTAAAGCACGCCGATGCCCAGCGGCAGCAGCAGGCTATAGAGCATCACCGTGCGCCAGGCGCCGATGCGGTCGACCAGCAGCCCGGCGAGCACGCAGCCGATGTTCAAGAACACGATGCCCAGTGCGCTCAGGGCGAAGGTATGGCTGGCGGTCATGCCAAAGGTTTTCTGCATCATGGTCGGGGTGATGACCACGAACACCACCACGGCCGAGGTCAGCACACAGGTGAGGATCATCGCCGGCAAAATGGCCAGGCGATGCTCGCGCAAGACCGTGCGCAGCGGTAGCTCGCCGGCTGCCTCGCGCTGCGTCTGCATGGCCATGAACACCGGGGTTTCGCTGAGCCAGCGACGCAGCCACACGCCAATCACCCCGAACACGCCGCCGAGCAGGAACGGGTAGCGCCAGGCGTAATCGAGGATTTCCTGCGGGGTGAAGGCCTGCGCCAGGAAAGTCGCGGTCAAGGCACCGATCAGATAGCCGAAGGTCAGCCCCGCTTGCAGGAAGCCCAAGGCATAGCCGCGATGGGCGACAGGCGCATGCTCGGCGACGAAAACCCAGGCACTCGGCACTTCGCCGCCCACCGCCGCGCCCTGGAGGATGCGCAGGAGCAACAGTAGCAAGGGTGCGAAATAACCGATTTGCGCGTAGGTCGGCATGATCCCGATCAGCAGGCAGGGCAACGCCATCATCAGGATGCTCAGGCTGAAGACTTTCTTGCGCCCCAGACGGTCGGCGAAGTGCGCCATCAGGATGCCGCCCAACGGTCGCGCCAGATAGCCGGTGACGAAGATCCCGAAGCTTTGCAGCAGGCGCAGCCACTCGGGCATTTCCGGCGGGAAGAACAATTGACTGAGGGTCAGGGCGAAAAACACGAAGATGATGAAGTCGTAGATTTCCAGCGCCCCGCCGAGGGCAGCGAGCCCGAGGGTCTTGTAGTCCGAGCGGCTGAACGGCGCCGGGCGCGAATCGGTGTTGGCAGTCATGTAAAGAACTCTGGCACAGGCAAAAACCAAGGCGCCCATGGTCTACGCAAACGCAGCGGCGGACAACCCGTTAGACCAAAGTCCCATAGCCACAAATCAGCCCCGCAAAAAACTCGCGCTTGAATTAATGTTGGCGTCTGTCCAGAGGGGCCCGCGTTGCCCCGAAGACCACAACAAACATAAAAATCCGAGGTACTCCCGTGGCCGCCGATATCGAAGATAGCCGCTCCGCCCGCTTTGCCCTGCGCTGCTCAAGCTTTGCCGAACGCTGGTTCCCCGACTCCTGGGTGTTTGCTGCACTGGCAGTGATTATCGTGGCCCTGGCCACCATGGCCATGGGTGCCAAACCCACCGACGCCGCCATGGCTTTTGGTGATGGTTTCTGGAGCCTGATTCCCTTCACCATGCAGATGGCCTTCGTGGTGATCGGTGGTTATGTGGTCGCCAGTTCGCCACCCGCCGTAAAACTGATCGACCGTCTGGCGAAAATCCCGAAAAACGGCCGCTCCGCCGTGGCCTGGGTCGCGCTGATCTCGATGGTCGCCTCGTTGCTGAACTGGGGCTTGTCCCTTGTTTTCGGCGGCCTGCTGGTGCGCGCCCTCGCCCGCCGCACCGATCTGAAAATGGACTACCGCGCCGCGGGTGCCGCCGCGTACCTCGGTCTCGGTGCCGTGTGGGCATTGGGCCTGTCGTCATCGGCTGCGCAATTGCAGGCCAACCCGGCTAGCCTGCCGCCTTCGATTCTGTCGATCACCGGGGTGATTCCGTTCACACAGACGATTTTCCTCTGGCAGTCCGGTGCCATGTTGCTGGCCTTGATCGTGATCTCGCTGATCATCGCCTATGCCACCGCACCAGGCCCGAACTCGGCGCGTGACGCCAAGGCCTGTGGTGTCGATCCGAGTTTCAACCTGCCACCCTTGCAACCACGCACCCGCCCCGGCGAATGGCTGGAACACAGCCCGCTGCTGACAATTCTGTTGGTGTTGCTGGCAGCCGGGTGGCTGTTCCACGAGTTCTCGACCAAACCGGCGATCAGTGCGATTTCCGGGCTGAACACCTACAACTTCCTGTTCATCATGCTGGGAGCCCTGTTGCACTGGCGTCCGCGCAGCTTTCTGGATGCCGTATCCCGCGCGGTGCCGACCACCACCGGCGTGTTGATCCAGTTCCCGCTGTACGGCTCGATCGCCGCCCTGATGACCACGGTCAAAGGCGCCGATGCGCAAACCCTGGCGCACCACATCTCGACCTTTTTCGTCAGCATTGCCTCCCACGACACCTATGCCCTGCTGATGGGTGTGTACTCGGCGATCCTCGGTTTCTTCATTCCGTCCGGTGGCGGCAAGTGGATCATCGAAGCCCCATACGTGATGCAGGTGGCCAATGACCTGAACTATCACCTGGGTTGGGCCGTGCAGATCTACAACGCCGCCGAAGCCTTGCCGAACCTGATCAACCCGTTCTACATGCTGCCATTGCTGGGCGTGCTGGGCTTGAAGGCGCGGGACCTGATCGGCTTCTCGTTCGTGCAGTTGCTGGTGCACACGCCGATAGTGCTGTTTTTGCTGTGGGCACTGGGGACAACGTTGGCCTATACCCCGCCCGTCATGCCGTAACACAAACCTGAAGAACACCATCACGTAGACAACCAGGGGCGACTCTCCAGCCCCGGCACCAGCCCCTCAAGACGATGAACGGTATTTGTGCTGTCAGTTATGACAGTAGAAATACCGTTGTTTTTACGACAGCCTAAAGACGCCCCAATGTGCTGCAGCACTGACAGGATCGTCAGCCGACCGAAGTCGCAGCACCCTGCCGACAAGGATCGTTATGAAATCTCACGCTGCTCAAGGAAGTCGCCCCCAACCGCAAGGTGTTTATCCCTTTTCGGAGCTACCCGTTCGCCTGGGGTTTCCGTCCCTGGCCGACTTCGACATCATTGAAAACGCCAAGGGTCAGGCCACGGCCATTGCGGCCCGGAGCGAATTCGCGCGAATGACTCGTATCTGCCGGGCGTCTGGGCATTTGCTGCCCTATCGCTGCCGGCATACACGGCAACTGGCGCCCGGTGTGCATGTTTACGACCCGCGCTTCTGCGGGCTGCTGCATCACTCTTGCGACCCGAACGTATTTCTCGACATGAGTGATCTGTGGTTATGGGCGCTGAAAGACATTAAGAAAGGCGACGGGCTATCGATGGACTATGCCGCCACGGAAGACAAACTGCTGCGCCAGTTCGCCTGCCGCTGCGGTTCGTACAACTGCCGGGGCTGGATCACCGGCTACGATGAACAGCCAAACGCCGACGGCCAGCTGTTTTTGCAACAGTGGCGTCGGCAAAGTTTTGGCTGAAGGGCTTTACAGGGGTTCGAAAGGACGCAGGCGGTACTGCGGCGGCAACTGCTCGAAACCACTGATGGTGGCATTCAGGCTCTTCCAACGGCCATCCTTGATGCCATAGATGCAGCCGTGGATCGACAGGCTCTGCCCGCGGTGCCAGGCGTTTTGCACAATGCTGGTGTGCCCGACGTTGGCCACCTGCTGGATCACGTTGAGCTCGCAGAGACGGTCGACCCGTTCTTCTTCAGTCGGCAATTTAGCAAGCTCTTCACGCTTTTCGTAATACAGGTCGCGAATCGAGCGCAGCCAGCCGTCGATCAGGCCGAACTGACGATCCTGCATCGAGGCGCGCACGCCGCCGCAGCCATAGTGGCCAGTGACGAGGATGTGTTTGACCTTGAGTACATCGACCGCGTACTGGATTACCGACAGGCAGTTGAGGTCGGTGTGCAGCACGACGTTGGCCACATTACGGTGTACGAACAGATCACCCGGCAACATGCCGACGATCTCGTTGGCCGGTACCCGGGCATCGGAACAGCCGATCCAGAGAAATTCCGGGGTCTGTTGGCGAGCCAGCTTGGCGAAGAAGTCAGGATCTTCCTCCTTGATCGCAGCGGCCCAACGCTCGTTGTTATCAATCAGATCTTGTAATTCGTTCATGCAATGAAGCCTCAAGAATGATGCGCAGCTTTGACTGACAACCGTCCGTCGGGGTCACGCGCGAAATGCAGATGCTCTCCTGATCCGGAACACGGGCTCCATGCCGGTTGAATTCTCGGTACCCACGTGGGTCAACCGTAGTAAGGCCTACAGTATGAGGAATTACCATGAATGATTCACGACGTCCGTACGATGCGGTGCAACCGGAACCCGTCGATGACAACGAAGACCGCATGGGCTCGGTGCGCGAGCTGGATTTCGAAACCGAAGAACCCAGCGCCAGGATCGGTGACGAACTGCCGGACGGCGAGCGCGAGCAACTGATGCCAGGCCAGCGCGTACGTAACGCGGGCCTGACCGGCGCCTCGACCAGCGACCATCAACCTACCGACGACGACATGAGCCCGGAAACCCTGATCCGTGAAGATGGTGCCCGGGATGCCCGGGAAGCGGGCAATAACAGCCGCGCGGATTGGGACCTGAGCATCGTCGATGAGGACGATATTGGTGGTGGTAATGGCCTGGATGAAGAGGAACTGGCGCGGCGCGATCCTCTCGACAAAAAACATTGATCCTGTGGCGAGGGAGCTTGCTCCCGTTCGGCTGCGAAGCAGTCGCAAAACACTTCCCCCAATGCTCTCGGGGGCCGCTTCGCGACCCAGCGGGAGCAAGCTCCCTCGCCACAATGAATGATGCTTCAATCCACCAAAGTACAGGCCATAACCACCGCGTCTTCACGCCCGCCCACCGCCGGGTAGTAATCCCGACGCCGGCCGATCTCGTTGAAACCATACCGTTCATACAGCTTGAACGCCGCGGTATTGCTGTCGCGCACTTCCAGGAAACACTCCCGGGCGTCGGCCTTGCAGGCAATCGACATCAGATGCTCAAGCAAGGTCAGCCCCAGGCCACGGCCCTGATTTTCCGGCTTGACCGTAATGTTCAGCAGGTGCGCCTCGTCGAGGATGATCTGCACCACGCCGTGGCCGACCTGCTGCTGACCTTCGAACATCAGCCAGATCTGATACTTGCCCAGGCCATCGAGGAAAATCCCACGAGTCCAGGGGTGGCTGTAGGCCGCGTACTCGATTTTCAGTACGGTTTCCAGGTCTGCCTCGGTCATCGGGCGAAACGATACAGCGTCACTCATTCGATTCTTTCCAGCGCGCCATCAGCCGACGCATGGCTTGCCAGACATCAGCCTTACGCTGTGGCTCTTCCATTAAGAATTCCAGGCCCGGCACTGCCCAGGCCGAGCCCAGGCCTTCGATCTGCAACTCGCGATTGAACGCCTCGGCATCCGCTTCGCCGGCAAATCGCACGGCAGGCAGGCCGATCAGCCACAGGCAGGCACAAGGCGTTTCTTCCATGCGCACCGAAAGAAAACCTTGCACGAAGTCGCGGGCCGCTTCCGGCCCCTGATCCATCGTGCCACGCACCAGCAACGGCCAGCGCACCGGCTCACCGACGATCTGCGGGCTGTCCGGCAGACCGGCGGCGCGCAGCATGTCCTTGAGCAGCAGGTAGGCAGGATCACGGCTCTGGAAGGATTCGCCTGTGGGTAACTCCACCAGTAGCAGGCAACGCCCGGCCCGCAGCAATTGCAGGGCGAAACGCGGCGGCGGCACGACAGGCGCCTTGACCAAGACCGGCGCCTCTTCGGCCTCTTCCACCGGTTTGGCACCGGTGCGCGTACTCGCCAGCGATGGCCGTGGCACCTCGATCTTTACCCGCTCGGTCGGTTTGACCACAGGCGCCACGGGCGTATCAGCCACGACAGCAGGCACGACAGGCGCGACCACGGCCGGTTCGGGGATCTCCAGCAGCTCGGGCCGCGACGGCGCGGCGAAGGGCAATTCGGTGCGCGGCAGCCAGTTGACCACCTGCATGGCGGCCAGATAAGCGCGACGACGGGACTCGATAAGCAAAGGTCGGCCACTTGTGGATAACTAAAGTGCGCTGATTCTACCGCCGTTCGCTCAATATCGCTTGCTGTTGATCGATAGCCTCGACCGATGCTCTTTATCGAAAGAATGCGACAGCCCGTCCCGAGATTGAATCGCATCGCGCCCGATGCAGTACAATCGCGGCTTTTAATCGCCAACCAGCCGGCCATTCCGATGATCGAACCCAAGCGCGTCTTGCGCGCCCTCGCTGAACATTGGGCACTTCTGGAGCCACTGTGCGAGCACTTCGACCAAGGCACACTGAGCCTGAACGAACTGCGCACGCAACTGGCCGCCCAGCAACTCGACAGTACGCCGCAGGACATCACCAGCCTGCTCGATGTGTGGATTCGCCTCGATATCCTGGTTCCCGTGGCCAAAAGCCCGAACCGTTTCGAGCTCAATGCGCAGATTCACGACTTCCTCGCCTATCTGCGCCGTGAACACCGTCTGGGCCTGTGCCTGGAGATCGAAGCCTACCTGCGCCACCTTGAGCGTCTGGCCGGCTACATCCAGGACGCGTTCGATATTCGCGATGGCAATGACCTCGCCCGCCAGTTGCGTCTGCTCGACATGCGCGTGCGTGACGTGCTGAAAAAGCTCGATAACGACGAACAGGCACTGGTGGCCGTCGCGGAACGGGCGAAAACCAGCGACCGGCAGATTCCGTTGCGCCAGCGTTACGCTGAAGTGCTGGCGACCTGGGACGAATACGTCGAGCCGATGATTGACCTGGTGAACGCCGACGGTGCCTTCGAACAAGGCGTGCGCAAGGTCGAAACCGTCCTGCTGAAGATGCTCAGCGAGCAGCAGCGCCTTGGCCACCTGGTCGACGATGACATGCTGTTGCGTACCCACGCGCGCATCCTCGAAATGCAGACCAGCGCCCAGCTGACCCTGCGTCATGCCCGCGAATTGCTGCTGCCGCTGCGTGAAGAAGCGCGCCGGCACAACGCCGTGACCCGTGGCGCTGCGCTGGCCCTGTCGATGATCCGTCGCAAGGGCATCGACGCCGTGCCACAAGCGGCGATGCCGATGTTCACTCGCCCGCAAAGCACTTTCCTCGGCAGTGCCAGCCAGGTCGAAGCCTACGTATATGCATTGGCCCGTTTCGAGCCGAAACCGGCGCGTTTCCCCAAGGCGCACAAGACCCACAAAGGCGAAGCACCACGCGCGCCTCGCACCGTTCGGGAAATGCTCGAACGCTGCGAAGACGCCCTGCCGATGCCGGACCTGATGACCTGGCTGCTGGAGCAGGAACCGGACGGTGCCACCGACGAATTGCTGTATTGGTTCTCACGCCTGTCGCGGGAAAAACGCTTCAAGCGCGAGCGTCTGGAACGTCGCGAATACCATACTCACGAGCACCAGGTCAGCCTGCGCTCCTTCGCCCTGCTCTCGGTCAGCGACACCGCCGCCGAGGATTCTGCGAGCACTCCTTATGCATCTTGATCTATCCGAACTGTCCCAGCTGGCGCCGATCTTTCGCGAGCTGTTCAAGGGTTATCACGTCAGCCGCCGCGATCCGGAGCTGTACGCACAGTTGTCGAACTTCCAGGACCAGTACCGCACGCTGTTCAAGGCCCTGGGCTTTGAACTGGTCTGCGACACCCGCGGCTTCTACTACTTCGTGCCGGACCTCGCGGCCGCAGCGGTGAACAAGACCGCCCAGCGCCTGGCGCTGTTCACCTTCATCCTCGTCGAGCACCTGGCCGACCAGGGCCGCGACCCGATCTCCGTGCTCGATGGCGGCAGCCTCGGCCGCGATGAGCTGCCGTCGTTGCTGGAAAAGTACCGCGACCTGTTCATCCAGGCCGAAGTGCAGACCCAGGACGAGCTGGAAGAAAAGATCATGCGCCGCATGACCCAGCTCGGTTTCGCCAGCGAAGAAAACGGCATCTACCGTTTCCTGCCGCCGATGCACCGTTTCCTCGATGTGTGCCTGTCGGTGCAGCAGGACCGCGACCTGGCCGCCAGCCTGCACAGCGTCCTGCCGTTGCCAGTGCCGGTGCTGATCGACGAAGACAGCGACGAAAAACTGCTGCAGACAGACGACCCGCTCGACCTCGCGGAGTTTGCCGATGAAAGCGAAGAAGACGCCTTGGCCCGCGCCATTGCCGAAGAACAGGAGCTCGACGCATGAGCAAGGAACGTTACGGCATCCGCCGCTTTGCCCTTTTGAACACCGCCGGCTACAGCCTCGGCCTGTTCCCGCTGGAAGAACCGCTATCGGTGTACGGCGCGAACAACCTCGGTAAATCCGCCTCGATCAACGCCCTGCAGTTCCCGATCCTCGCGCGCATGTCGGACATGAGTTTCGGCAAGTACAGCCTGGAGCAGTCCCGGCGCTTCTACTTCGCCTCGGACACCAGCTACATCCTGGTGGAAGTGAACCTGCCCCACGGCCCGCATGTGATCGGTGTAGTCGGCCGTGGCCCGGGGGGCGGTTTCGGTCACCAGTTCTTTGCCTACGCGGGCAAACTGGACCTGGCCCACTACCAGAAAAACGACACCTGCCTGCGTCAGAAAGAACTGTTCACCAACCTTGAGCGCGAAGGCCTGAAAGCCTACGAGCTCAAGCCGGACGAACTGCGCCGCCTGCTGGTCGGTGGTCACACCTCGATCCCGCTGGACCTGACGCTGATTCCATTGCGCTCCACCAGCGAGCAGAGCCTGAAGACCTTCCGCGCACTGTTCATCAACCTGCTGCACATGCGCGAAATCACCGCGGCCAAGCTCAAGCAACTGTTCCTCGATGCCTTCGAGCACAGCCTGCGTTCCGGCAGCGTCGATTACATTGCCGCGTGCGAAGAAGCGTTCCGCGATGTACGCCGCATGGAGCAGGACTACAACTCGCTGGTCGCCGCAGGTCCCTTGGTCGAGGCGTTGGCCAATGGCGTGAAGCAACGCGACATACTGCGCGGCAAACTGCACCGTATCTCGCCGTTGCTCGATTCCCTGCTGGGCACCTGGTCGGACTATGCCAGTGCGCGCAAGGAAGAGCTGACCATCCAGTCCGAGCACTACCGCAACGAGCAGGACGCCCTGCAAAACGACCAGCGCGGCGGCACTCAGGAACTGATGCGTCTGGAACGGGAAATCACTGGTATCCAACGCTGGCTCGGTGAGCTGTCAGTGCTCAAGCATCGCTTTGCCCTGGTCGATGACGTCAAGGTCCTGGAACAGCAATTGCTGGCCGCCAAGGATGCCCACGACGAACTGGCCGGTGCGCTGGCGCAGTCACGCCAGTTCAGCGCCGAAGACCTGGACGAGCGCCTGCGCGACCTGGAAAAACGCCTGAAGTCGGTCAAGCAGCAACTCGATCACGCCGACAACAACAGCTATGCCCGCCTGCGCGAAGAGTTTTCGCAGCAAGACGTCGAGCGTCTGATGCGTCTGTTCAACAGCGCACTGTTCAGCCTGCCGCTGGGTGAACATGGCATCACCCTCGACGAGAACGGCGACTGGGTGAAATCCGTTGAGCTGATCCTCGATGGCTTCAAAGGTGAACGCTTCGAAGTACCGGGCCTGTCCATCGACATCTCGCACATCGAACCACCGGCGTTGCAGGCCCTGGCTGACCGCGCGGCCCTGCGCGACCAGAAGGAACGCCTGGAAAAAGAACTCAAGCAACTGAAAACCCAGCAAGCCGTGGCCGCCGACCGCGCCGCGAGCAAGACCCAGACCGAAGTGCTGTACCAGCAAGTGCTGGATGCGCAGAAAGCCCTGGAAGATTTCCGTCGCGCGCAAACCCTGAGCGCCGAGGAAGGCGACAAGCTGGAACAGATGGCGCAAATGGAAGCCGCCCAGGACGAACTGAAGCGTTCCAGCGATGCCTTCACCGAACGCGTCCAGCAACTGTCGGCCAAGCTGCAACTGGTCGGCCGGCAGATCGGCGACATGGAAGCCAAGCAACGCACCCTCGACGACGCCCTGCGCCGCCGTCAGTTGTTGCCGTCGGACCTGCCATTCGGCACGCCGTTCATGGACCCGATCGACGATTCCATGGACAACCTGCTGCCGCTGCTCAACGACTACCAGGACAGCTGGCAGGGCCTGTTGCGGGCCGACGGCCAGATCGAAGCGCTGTACGCCCAGGTGCGCCTCAAGGGTGTGGCCAAGTTCGACAGCGAAGACGATATGGAGCGACGCCTGCAACTGCTGATCAACGCCTATGCGCACCGCACCGACGAAGCCCTGACCCTGGGCAAGGCGCGCCGTGCTGCCGTGACCGACATCGCCCGGACCCTGCGCAACATCCGCAGCGACTACGACAGCCTCGAACACCAACTGGCGCTGTTCAACCGCGAAATCAACAAACGCCAAGTGTCCAACCTGCAGAGCTTCCGCATCGTGCTCGCGCCGAACAAGGAAGCGCTCAAGCACATCGACCAGATCATCCACAGCGCCGGCCAGTACGAGGAAGGCGAAACCCTGTCGGTATTCGATCTGAGCCAGAGCGCAGAACAGGACAACAAGAACGAAGAAGCCAAGGAGTACCTGGCGCGGCTGGTGGCGGCCAACCACAACCAGCTCGGCCTCAAGGACTTGTTCGAACTGGCGTTCGAGATCACCAAGGTCAATGGGCAACCGGTGATCCACACCGACATCGACGGCGCCGCTTCCAACGGCACCACCATGACCATCAAGGCGCTGACCAACATGTACTTGTTGCTGCACTTGATGGACCGTGACCAGGCCGGTCGCGTGCGCCTGCCGTACTACCTCGACGAGGCGGCGGACATCGATGAGAAGAACCAGGCCGCGTTGCTGGAAACCAGCTTGCAACTGGGCTTCGTGCCGATCCTGGCGAGCGTGAAGCCGCAGGTCTGCGCCAGTGTCGCCATCGACCTGGAAGGCGGTAGCGGCCCGGCCGGCATCTATATCGACGAGGCGGACTGGAAGTACATTCGTCGTCACGATCAGGTGAAGGCGACGGTCAACGAACAAGCGGATGAACCGGAGCTGGATGCGGTCTGATTCGCTTGAATTGATGGGAATAAAAAGGCCGCGATCTATTGGATCGCGGCCTTTTTTGTGGGCACTGAATCAGATGTTCGTGGGATCAAGGGCCCCTTCGCGAACAAGCCCGCTCCCACATTTGATCGCATTTCTTCAGGAACAACCCATTCCCCTGTGGGAGCGGGCTTGCCCGCGAAGGTGTCATCACAGACGCCTGATCAGATCCAGACTACTTGCCGATGGAGATCTTCGGCGCCCAGGTCAGCCATTCGTCTTCGAACTTGTCGAACAGTGCGAACGTCTGCTCCGGTAGAGCCGGGCTGCCCATGCGCTCTCCGTCCGGCGTGGCAAAGGCGACACCGCCCTGAATCATCGTTTCCAGGGACTCAGTACGCACCGTTGCCCCCCTGAACAGGCCGACATCGAAGTCGAAACCGCTGGTGTTCCAGAACCGCGTGCCGCTGCGTACCAGTGGCGCGTACTTCGGCTCGATCAGGATATGGATCAGGACACGATCAGCGGTCTGCCCCAGTTCATAACCCGTCACCTTGCCCACCGTGATTTCGCGATAGGTCACTGGCACACCGGTCTTCAGCGAACCACGACGAGCGGCGCTCAGCACCAGACTCAATCCCGCTTCCTGCTTGGCCGTTTCCGGCGCCGTGGGCAAAGCGACAAAGTTGTTCTGCGGCCCCAGATTCTTCAGTGCCGGTTGCACCTCGATGTATTGCCCGGTCACCAGGGTTTCGAGGTTGGACGTCTTGATCAGGCCCAGTTCAGGCTTGACCACCCAGAACTGACTACCGACCCGGGCGATACGCTCCGGCACTTCGGTAATCCGCGCGGTCAGCAATACCGATTGCAGATCCTCGCTGAGGTCAACGTCCTCGATCTTGCCGACATCCAGGCCCTTGAAGCGAATCGGCGTGCCTGTACGCAGACCATCGGCGCGGTCTACCTTGATGCTGATCACCGTGCCCTTTTGCGTGGCGTCGTCATGACTGGCGAACAAGCGGAAACGCGGAATGCGCTTCTGTAGCGGCGCCTTGGTTTCCGGGGTTTCAAAGGCAATACCGCCGGCCATCAAGCTTTGCAGCGATTCGCTTTTGACTTGAATCCCACCGGTCAGTCCACCCGTGAGCGTGATGCCACTGGCATTCCAGAAGCGTGTCGAGGCGTTGACCAGATCCTCGTATTCCTTCTCGATGTGCACACCGATGATCAACTGCTTCTTGGTGCGCGAGAACTGATAACTCTGTACCGAACCGACCTTGACCTGCTTATAGAGAACCGGACTGCCGACTTCCAGCGAACCAAGGTTTTCGGTGAACAACACCAGGTGCAGGCCCGGTGCACGCAGATCCAGCGGTGGCGCCTTGGGCCGCGCGACGAATTCGCGTTGCGGTGCGGATCCCTTGTCGCCCGGACGCACAGCGATGTAGTTACCTTTGACCAGTGCTTCCAGGCCGGTAATCCCCGCCAGGGAAATCGACGGTTTGACCACCCAGAATTGCGTACCGTCCACCAGGTAATCTTCGGCCAACGGGTCCATCGTCAATTCGGCGGTGGCCCCGGACAGATCGGGATCGACCTTCAGCGCCTTGAGATTGCCGACCTGAATGCCTTTGTACATCACCGGCGTACGACCGGCCTGCAAACCGTCGAAGTCGCTGAGCTTGACCTTGACCCGGATACCGGCCGCGGCTGCATCGAAGTCTTCGTAGAGCCTGAATGGCAGGCTCGGGTCGGTAGGCGGGCTGTCCTTGCGGTTTTCAGGCGTAGCGAACGCAATACCACCGGCGACGATGCTGGCCAACGACTCGCTGCGCACTTTCACACCGGACAGATTGGCGTCGATGCTGATGCCGCTGGCGTTCCAGAATCGTGTGTGTTTGCGCACCAGTTTGGCGTAGGTCGGTTCGATGAACACCTTGAGTTCAACGGTGCTCTGGTCCTCGGAGAGCACGTAGCTCTTGATCTGGCCCACCTTGATCTGTTTGTAGAACACCGGACTGCCACGGTTCAGCGAGCCCAGGCGATCGGCCTTGATGGTCAAGTGCAGTCCTGGCTGGGCATCGGAGAGCGGTGGCTCCTGGGCCAGAGCCTTGAACTTGCGAACCGGCTCACCTTCCCCCGGGCTGATCGCAACGTAGTTGCCCGAAACCAGCGTCTCAAGGCCCGTGATCCCGGCCAGCGTTACGCTCGGCTTGACCAGCCAGAAACGTGTGCTGGTACGCAGGTATGGCTCCACGTCCTTGTTCATCTCGATGCTGGCAATCACACCCTTGGAACTGCCCTCATCATCGAGCTTGAGGCTTTTGACCTTGCCGACCGACATGCCCTTGTAGACGACTTCAGTCTTGTTGGCCTGAATGCCTTCGCCACTTTCAAAGCGCACCTGAATCTCGATGCCGGTCTCGTTGTAAGCACGCCAGCCGAGCCAGCCGCCAATGATCAAGGCAATCAGGGGCAACACCCAAATGGCAGACCAGTTCGAGGCCGGTCGGGTTTTCGCTACAGGCAAATCAGTCATGGTCGTCGTCCGACTCCGTGTTATCCCAAATCAGTCGGGGATCAAAAGTAACTGCGGCAAGCATCGTCAGAATCACCACCGTGGCGAAAGCGATGGCGCCAAGATTGGCTTCAATGCTGGCAAGCCGTCCGAAATTCACGACCGCCACCAGGATGGCGATCACAAAGATATCGAGCATCGACCAGCGGCCGATGAACTCGATGAAGCGGTACATCCAGATACGCTGGCGGGCCGAAAGTGGCTGGCGGCGCTGCACGGAAAACAGCAGCAAAGCGATACCAACCAGCTTGAAGGTGGGCACCAGGATACTGGCGATAAACACCACGGCTGCAATGGGGAACATGCCGTAGTGCACCAACTCGATCACACCCGCCATGATCGTGCTGGGCGCACCTTTGCCTAACGAGTTCACCGTCATGATTGGCAACAAATTGGCCGGAATGTAAAGAATGGCGGCAGTAATCAGCAATGCCCAGGTGCGCACCAGGCTATTGGGGCTACGGGCATGCACCAGCGCCCCGCAACGCGTACAGACTTGCTCATCGGTATCAGCTTCCTGCCTGTTCAATTCATGGCATTCCGCGCAAATCAGAATGCCTGCATCAATCGCCCGCATGGGCATCCTCTCCTGATAACGCCTGCCAGATCTGGTGAGGCGACATTACGACCTCCAGCCAGACTTGAATCAGCAACAAACCAATGAAGCACGCCAGGCCAAGACCGACGGTGATGGCTGCCATATCTGCCAGCTTGACGATCGCCACCAGTACGCCCATGAAATAAACCTCGAGCATTCCCCATTCGCGTATGTGGTGATAAATGCGATAGAGCAGCAAGCCGTAGCTGCGTCCGACATCAAAACGGATGCTCAACAGCACGGCCAGTTGGCACAGTAACTTGAGTAGCGGGATCCCCATGCTGCACAGGAACACAACCACTGAAACGCTTTGCATGCCCGAGTCAAAAAGCGCGACAACACCGCTCCAGACAGTGTCGTGCGAAGATTGCCCGAGTAGATTGAGCTGCATGATGGGTAAAAAGTTCGCCGGAACAAACAACAACAGGGCGGCGATGACCAAGGCGAGACTGCGCTGTACGACGTTATACCGATTGGCATAAAGCTCGTAGCCACAGCGCGGGCACAGGGCCTTTTCGCCGTGGGCGAGTTCGGGTTTACGCATGAGCAAGTCGCACTCATGGCAGGCAACCAGATTTTCTAGTGGTAATTCTGACAGCCCAGAGGCGTCAACCGGATCCAGCATAAAGGCTCTGATTCTGAAGAAGTTGGGCCTATTCTAGTGCCATGAGCTGAAAATAACTGTGCAAAATGTGCAACGACCAACCCTGTTTTTTAACGCGCAAAAACAAAACCCCTACCTGCATACGCAGATAGGGGTTTCGGAATTTAATCTTGACGATGACCTACTCTCACATGGGGAAACCCCACACTACCATCGGCGATGCATCGTTTCACTGCTGAGTTCGGGATGGGATCAGGTGGTTCCAACGCTCTATGGTC
>NZ_JAHBDR010000010.1:0-3934 GCF_019956575.1 Pseudomonas sp. A-R-19 | reverse complement strand
GATTTACTGATGAAGTTTAGCTAATCGACTGTGGGCAGGGTCGTTTGGCACTCGGGGGGGGGAGCCATCAGCTTTTCTTTTTCGACTCCATTCTCGGATTTTGCCTACAACTTCGGCAGGAGTAACCCGCTATTCCAACAGTGAAAAACGGGAAATACTGACCAGGCAAAAAGGGAGGATCACCGGCCGTACGGCGAGAACCTTCTGAACAGCAAAGCCCGATAGGATGAGCCATGCTACAAAACGACCGCGACAATCTGGAACTCGATAAACTGCAAGTCGAAATCCGAAGGTCCATGGCCGAAACCCGCAAACTCACGGCAGAAGAACGCAAGCTCAGGCAAGAGTCCTTCTGGTACCCGATCGCGGTGGGGGCTGGTACGGTGACCGCTATCGTCGCCGCTGTCAGCCTTTGGGCGAAGTTTTGAGCATTCGTACTCGCCACGGCAGACACGACTCGTGACTCACACAGGAAGTAGCCGCATGTCCACACAACATACGAATCAATCCAGCATTGAACAACTGCACCGCGACGTTGCAGCTTTTGCCGAAGAGATGCGTAGTCCCGCCCCGAGCGCGATCCGCTCTGCTGTGTTGCCGTTCAGCATCGGTGCCGCGCTGGCACTGGCAATCTTTGCCGCCGTCGCCATAGTCGTTCGACTGGTCTAGTCTCTTGCCGTCCCTCCGATGGCTGGAGGTGTTTGGGTGAAACTGGTGTAAACCTGTTTCAGGACGAGACAAAAGGCTTCGCCCGGTGCTGTTTCTGGCCGACTGCAGCCTGTCATCATCGGCTGCAATCGACCCGAAACTGCAGTTGGCCAAAAGCAGAAAACGGCCAAAAGGAGGCCGTCAGATACTTCTGGAAAATCAAGGGTGACCCGCTACGAGTCACCCTGTCAGATGCCAGATCCGCAATTTAAAGTATAAAGTCCGCCGTCGTCACGCTGCTGATACCGGTGATCTGGATGGCGAACTCGGCGGCGCTGTCGGCATCGGTATTGCCGTAGAGCACGCCCGCTGAAACTTTCAACTGGCCGGCCGCACTGAAGGCAACGGTACTGCCGATGATCGAGGTGAAGGCTTCGTTGGTGATCGTCGCCGTGTTGGCATCGAGCGTCGACAGGTCAATCTTGTCGGCTCCGCGGACGAAGTCGGTGATGATGTCCCAGGTGGCACTGGTCAGCCCCGTTTCAGCGAGGGCGTTGAAATCGAAGATGTCGTTGCCGGCGCCGCCGGTGAGGGTGTCCTTGCCTAGTCCGCCCGTTAACACGTTGGCTGCCGCATCGCCTTTCAGAGTATCGGCGTAGCTGGAACCAGTGAGATTTTCGATGTAGAGGAGGCGATCGACACCTGCACCGAGTGTATTCTGGGAGGCCGTCGTGATGTTCAGGTCGACTTTGACCGCAGAAGTTGCCCCCTCGTAGGTAGCCGTGTCCACGCCGCCACCGCCATTTAGGGTGTCATTGCCAGCCGCACCACGCAGGGTGTCATTACCAAGTCCACCACTGAGTGTATCGTCACCGTTGCCTCCATCGAGGCTGTTGTTATAGGCATTGCCCACCAGGCGATCGTTCGCGTAACCACCAATAACGTTTTCGATATTGAGAATTCGATCATCCTCGTAACGGGATGCCACGACACGCTGCTCGCCCGTGAGGCTGAGATTGACGTTGAGCGCCAATCCCTCTGCTGCGTAGGACAGGGTATCGATGCCCTCACCGCCGTCCAGAAAGTCGTCGCCAAGACTGCTGATCAGCAAGTCATTACCGGTGCCGCCCGATAATACGTCGTCTCCCAGGCCGCCATTCAGAGTGTCGTTTCCGGCGCCCCCCTTGAGGATGTCATAGTTGTCGCCACCATCGAGCTTGTCGTCGCCAATGCCGCCCTCCAGTGTGTCGTTACCATTGCCACCGAACAAACTATCGTTACCGCTGCCACCCACCAGCAGGTCGTAACCATCGCCCCCCTCAAGGGTGTCAGCGCCGCCTTCGCCGAACAGGCGGTCGCTGGACGAGGAGCCAACGAGACGGTTGTTGCCAAGGCCACCGAACAAATCGCTTTTGCCAGTGGCGAACTGACTAGAGTTGGCCGTGCTGGTATTGAGGAGCAGGTTGCTCGTTGTCAGGTCGGCGATCGATACTCCCGTGAGCACCAGCTCGGCCGAGTAGCCGCCGTTCCAATTTGTGATGACATCGCCACCTTTGTCGTCCCCCGCCTCAACCAGGCGCTTGAGGCTATCGATATCACTGATCCCGAGCGCGCGGACATCGAGCTTGTCCTGCTCCGCGAGACTGAAATCGACGACTCGGGTCGCGTCGTAATAATTGCTTCCCTGCTGAGCGATGAATACGTCGCTACCAGCCCCGCCGATGAGCTGATCGCTCCCGGTGCCACCGTTCAGGATATCGTTGCCACTACCGCCTTCGAGCACATCTCCATCGGCGCCACCGTTCAGGGTATCGTTGCCGGCACCACCGACCAAAAGGTCATTCCCAGCCATGCCGAAGAGGGTGTCATTGCCGCTTTCGCCAAAAAGGCGGTCGCCGGACGAGGAACCTGTAAGCCTGTCATTACCCAACCCGCCGAACAGGTCGCTCTTTGAGGTTGCGGTCAGAATATCGTCTTTGACGGTCGTATTGAGAAGTACATTGGACGCGTCCAACTCGCCAATCCCGGTGGCCCAAAGATTGTTCAGCGTGGTCGTCGAATAATAACCGTTAGTATTGATCGTCAATAAAAGCTTGTCATAGTAATTGACTTCAAACAGGCGATTAAGCGTATCGATGTCGGAGATGCCGACCTGACGAAGATCCAGCCGATCTGCGGATACGTCAAAATCCGTGATGGTTTGCTCTATATAATTGGCACCACGATTTATGACGAAAGTATCTGCCCCTGCGCCGCCTGTAAGGACGTTATTACTGCTAGTGCCAGCGTCCAGGATATCGTTGCCGTTGCCGCCATACAGATTGTCCGCCCCACTGCCACCATAGATCGTATCGTTACCATCATCGCCATAAATGGTATCGTCACCATTATCGCCATAAATCACTTCGGCGATGTTGCGGCCATAAATTATATCGTAGCCAGTGGTTCCATAAATGGTGGACCCGTTTACCGTCTTTCCATTAACTGTTGCCAATTAGACTCTCCTGTCTTTACTGCTAAAAAAGCGGCTTCTGCCACGGGCTAAATTCCAAGCAGTAACTCGAGGCGCAACCCATCCTCGTACATGCTCATGTCAAACGCTTGCTTGGTTTGAAAAATCGGTGCGCCTACTATTCTCAATCCTGCTGAAGTTGCGTGGTTACAATCCAAAGCCGACGTTGGCGACTAGCCAAGTTCGATCAATAGTCGACTATTAGATGTAACTACGAACCAAGGGGATTCACTACACCCGTTCACAGATGGCAGATGGCAGATGGCAGATGGCAAGTAGGGGGCGTAAATCGACCCGGCTTCCACATTGGCTTTGGAAAAAAATGCCCCGTACGTGGGTGCCGCAGGGGCTTTTTGACGCCATTTCACTACGCCTGACTACCCTGACCTCATTGTTCAGAATGGATCAGCAGAATTTTTTCGGCTGTTACTCCTCATGCGGTCCCTGTGCCGAGATAACATCAAAACGATATCACTGGGGGTATGGACTGTGTCAAGTGGATTACACATGGAGGATAGATCGCCACGACTGTGACACGCACCAAGCCGAGCGGAGATGGGGTCCGTTTGGCTAAGCCGCACGAGATCAGCGCGGTAGTGAGGCATTTCGAGCTTCATGTAGGACTCGCGACGATGAAACTTCAGGCCTTTCACCTCAGGTCGCTGGAAATATAAACACAGACCTGAGATGGTCACGCCCTTGGTTTCAGCCACCAACGCTATCCTTAATTATCGCTCCCGCCGTCGAGATGGATCTTCGCCCATGCAAACCCCC
>NZ_JAHBDR010000009.1:0-4375 GCF_019956575.1 Pseudomonas sp. A-R-19 | reverse complement strand
TTGCTGGCGATGGCGATTTTGAGGACGCCATCGCCAGCAAGCCGGCTCCTACAGGGAGTCAGAGGTAGCCGTCAGCGCGCAGCAGGGTTTCCAGGCAATGCTCGCTGATGTGGTAGAAATCCTTCAGCTCCTGAATCTTCGCCAGCAACTGGGCCGGGTCCACCGGTTCAGCGCGCTTGACCGCCAGGATCATCTTGTTCTTGTTGGTGTGGTCCAGAGAGATGAACTCGAACACCTTGGTCTCGTAGCCGCAGGCCTCAAGGAACAGCGCGCGCAAACTGTCGGTGACCATCTCGGCCTGCTGGCCCAGGTGCAAGCCGTATTGCAGCATCGGCTTGAGCAGCGCCGGGCTCTGGATTTGCAGGCGGATCTGTTTGTGGCAGCACGGCGAGCACATGATGATCGAGGCGCCGGAACGGATGCCGGTGTGGATCGCATAGTCCGTGGCGATATCGCAGGCATGCAGGGCGATCATCACATCCAGCTCGCTCGGCGCCACGCTGCGCACGTCACCGCACTTGAACACCAGGCCGGGGTGTTCAAGCTTGGCCGCAGCGGTGTTGCACAGGGTGACCATGTCTTCACGCAGCTCGACGCCGGTCACTTCGCCATCGGCCTTCAAGGTATTGCGCAGGTAATCGTGGATGGCGAAGGTCAGGTAACCCTTGCCCGAACCGAAGTCCGCCACACGCACCGGTTTGTCCAGCGCCAGGGGTGACGAAGTCAGCGCATGGCTGAACACTTCGATGAACTTGTTGATCTGCTTCCACTTGCGCGACATCGCCGGGATCAGCTCATGCTGCTTGTTGGTCACGCCCAGGTCGGCGAGAAACGGCCGGCTCAGGTCAAGAAAACGGTTTTTCTCACGGTTGTGCTCGGCCGATGGCACTTCGCGCAATTGCTGAGGTTTGCTCTTGAACAGCGATGACTTGCCCTTTTTGCTGTATTCGAGCTGGGCTTCGTCGGTCAACGACAACAAATGCGCATTTTTGAACGATGCGGGCAGCAACTCGGCAATACTCGTAACACCTTCGGCCACCGGCAGGTTCTTGGTGATATCGCGAGTCTTGTAGCGGTAGACAAAAGACAGGCAAGGCTGCGTCTTGACCGTCACCGGCTTGATGATGATCCGCTGCAGGTCCGTTTCATCGCCCACGTACTTGGCCAGCACCAGCTTGATGAACGCATTGTGCTCGAGGCTGGTTTGCAGCAGGTCGATGAACTGGGCGTGGTGATCCGGCGCGAGGCTGGCGGGAGTGGCGGTGACGGACATGGAAAAACGGCCTCAGGCGATGCAAATCGAAGAATGCCGGTATTTTAAGGGGGACGAGGACTTTGGGCACGGGGTTATTTTGTGGCAGGTCCCAGTCAGCAGCCCAGGACCTCAACACAATCGTTGAAACCTCAGGGTTCCACTACGCGAAGCTTGCGGTTGTTCGGTGAGTTGATGATGTGTTTGACAATCAACCCCACTGGCACCGCCCAGGTCAGGCCATTGGCCGGGTCAGTCACCACGGCGACCGTTTCGGAACTGGCATCGATGTCCAGCCGCCGACGGTCGTTGTGCGACTTGAGTACCCCATAGGCACGGCTGACCAGCCTTTCCGCCAGGTGCATCGGTACATCCATATTCTGCAAATGCTTCACCGCCCGACAAAACAGGACTTGATCGTCGATCCCCCCTTCACTTTCATGACGCCCCAGAAACGCCTGGGCGATGGCCAAAAGCTCCTCATTCATATCTGCATGTTCATCGATAACCATCATGCTCACGTCTCCTGCGGCACGTCTGTCGTGGCAGGACTGACTGCCACGGGCCGGGCGTCACGGCGCAAATCAGGTCCGGCGCAAGGCAGGCGTACGGCCGGGTTGGGCATGCCGCTGGGCGAAAGTTCATGGGTCATTTCAAATTCGGCACGCACGGACCAACCGCAAGCTTCCGACGTGCATTGCAAATACGCCACCCGCAGGAAAATATGCCGGCCTTCGCTGGTGCGGATGCGCATCCTGCTCAAGCAGTGCGGGCACACCATTTTATAAGTACTCATGCTTGAATCCCGGCGGTCATCGGGTGGCAATCAACCTGATCAAACGCAATACTGCTTAAGTCGTTCATCGTGGCGCTCCGGACTTGCGAACAGTGTCTGCCAGACATAAGGAAGTGCATCGGGCGGACGCGTAATGGGAACGAGCCATGCTCGTAGGAAATCACCCTGATACCATTAGGAAGTTTCGACATCGTATTCTTCTGACTCATCTTTGATGATTGATTACTTACAAGAAAAAAAGTACTCATTACGCATAAATTAGGCACTCAAAAAGCATATGTCAAAAGGAAGAGGCTCAAATTGCGTAGCAAAAAATCACAAGCTGTTCTGGCTCGCCTGAAGCAAGTTACCGGCACTAAAACCGATGCTTCTTTATCCTCCGCGCTACAGATCAGCCCGCAAACCCTTAGCAGCTGGAAAGGCCGCGACAGCACACCATACTCATTATGCGTAGAAATCGCTCAAACCCGGGGAATCTCCCTTGACTGGCTGCTGCTGGGCGAAGGTCCGGTTTTGCGACAAACAGTTACTGACACTTCGGAGGCCAATCAGGAAAGCACAACACGGGAAAACACCATTCTCGCGATCTGGCGGCTGCTCGACGAAGATGATCGCTGCGCCATACAAAACGCACTCGAGGAAAAGCAACGACTGCGCGACATGGAACTCAGGCTTTCCGAAATGGCCGCTATTCTGGCAACACTTAATCCTGTAAATGAAACTTGATGAAAGATGTAATCCAAAGTTTCATTGCTGCAAGAAGTACTACGGGCAACAGGCAGAAATGCGCTGAAAACACGACAATCTGAACGCACCGATCAAGTGAGCCAGGCTCGCCCCCCCACACCAAGGCATCTCTTTCACGGACCATCATCTTCGCCCTCTCAGGTGGCGAATGATTTCGCCGATACCTGCACCATCGATCCATTGCATGAGTTTGATACTGATAGGAATAACGATCAGCGCGCAAAGAAAGGCTGTTACACCTTCTGTCAGAAATGGCACCAGCGGATGTGCGGCAGGCGTAAAGAGGTAACCGACACCCGCAGACAGCAACCAGGAACCGATGCGCTGCCAGGTCTTGAAGTTAGTGCGAGTGGTGGTGACCAGCCACGCGCCGAGCATTGCACCGAACAGTACCTCGCCATTAACCACTGGCAGGGTCGCAATCCCCATCCCCAACATGAGCCCATTGATACCGTTGTAGGCCGAATCAGCCACGCTCATGTGCACCTCGCGCAACGACCGAGTCCACGATGATCGCGCCCGACTCGATCGCTTTGAGCAATGCGCAAGTGCGAGAGCTGACGTCGAACTTTCGGCGAATATTGGCGAAGTGAAAATTGACGGTGGATTCCGTGCAATTCTCGATCCTGGCGATTTCCCAGGAGGTTTTACCTTTGAAACACCACATCAGGATTTGTGTTTCTTTCGCCGTCAGTTTCGCCTTCGGTGTACTTGCCTCTGCGCCACGAGTTGCCCGTGCCAAAGAGTCATTCGATTGTTGGGGTGCCATAAGAATCCCTCTTCTTGGGAACACCCGTCGCTGGGCGTCCACTGTTAGAGAGAAATACTGACGACAAGGCCAAACCCGGACAATTGACGGGAGTTGTAGCGGCGAGCGCTACATAACGCCACGGCAAGACTTAGCCGAGCACTACCAGGCGGTTCGGCAACTCATTGCGCACATGGGTCACGGGCACATGCACCTTGAGCAGTTCGCCACAGGCTTCGACGCAGCTGACAAACCCTTGCAGCGTTTGCCCCTGCTTCACTTGCTGGGTGAACGTGGCGACGATGGCGTCCCAGTTCTTGTTGTCCAGGCGACTGGAAATCCCTTCATCCACCAGGATCTCCACATAACGCTCGGCCTCGGAGACGAAAATCAGCACGCCGGTGCTGCCTTCGGTGTGGTGCAGGTTCTGCTCCAGGAACTGCCGGCGCGCCAGGTTCGAGGCGCGCCAGTGACGCACCGAGCGCGGGATCAGATGGGTGGTGACTTTCGGCAGGCGGAACACCAGGCACAGCACGATGAAGATGGCCCATTGCACCAGCAGCAGGCTGTGCATGGTCAGCCAACCGGTAAGGTAGTGCACGATGCCCGGCACCAGCAGCGCCAGCAGGCTGGCCCACAGCAACGGGATGTACGCGTAGTCGTCGGCACGGGCCGCGAGTACGGTCACCAGCTCTGCATCGGTGTCGCGCTCGACCCGGGCGATTGCCTCAGCGACTTTGCGTTGTTCGTGTTCAGTCAGTAATGCCATGTCGTGAATTGCCTGCTCATTTTTATTATCACCAGCCGCCGGACGAACCACCCCCGCCGAAAC
>NZ_JAHBDR010000008.1:0-4393 GCF_019956575.1 Pseudomonas sp. A-R-19 | reverse complement strand
TCCTCTTCGACCGCGACACCTGGCCCGCCGGCCGCGAAAGCAAATGGCTGCGCCAGGCCCGCGCCTACGCCGGCGACACCTACGGCCTGCACCTGCCACTGATCGCCGGCACCGAAGTGGCCATCGCTTTCGAACAGGGCGACCCGGACCGCCCCTACATCGCCCACGCCCTGCACGACGACCAGCACCCCGACCTGGTGACCCAGCGCAACGACCACCGCAACGTGCTGCGCACGCCGACGAACAACAAGTTGCGCATGGACGACACGCGGGGGCAGGAGCACGTCAAGCTCAGTACCGAGTATGGCGGCAAGAGCCAACTCAACCTCGGGCATCTGGTGGATGGCCAGCGGAAGAAGCGGGGGGAAGGGTTTGAACTGCGTACGGATGACTGGGGCGCCATTCGTGGCGGCAAGGGTCTTTTCATCAGCGCGGACAAACAGGAGAAAGCCAAAGGTGCGCAACTCGACATGGACGCCGCCTTCGGCCGCCTGCAACAGGCCGGCGAACAACTGCAACAACTGTCGGTCGACGCCCAAGCCGCCAATGCCGATCCGGCTGACGTCGCGGCACAACTGAACCTGTTGCGCCAGGACCTCGAACAACTCAAATCCCAGGTCCTGCTGCTCAGCGCCCCGCAAGGCATTGCCCTCACCAGCGGCCAGCACCTGCAACTGGCCGCCGAGAAAAACCTGATGCTCAACGCCGGCGGTGAAGCCGACCTCAGTGTGATCAAGCGCCTGTTCATCGGCGTCGGCCAGGGCCTGAACCTGTTCGTGCGCAAGCTCGGCATCAAGCTGATCGCCAACCAGGGCCCGGTGAGTGTGCAGGCGCAAAACGATCGCCTGGAACTGATTGCCCGGCATGGCCTGGACATCACCAGCACCGAAGATGAAATCCACATCACGGCAAAGAAGAAAATCGTCCTCAACGGCGGTGGCAGTTACCTCAGCCTGGATGAGTGTTGCATCGAATCGGGCACGGCGGGCGATCACAACGTCAAGGCAGCGCACTTCGACTACAGCGGTCCGGCGAGCATGAAAGCCACACATCCGGATTACCCGCAAAGCCTGTCCAAACAGACGCTGCGATTCAACGTATCGCAAGCCCCCAACGCCAACCACCAAGTCTGGGCAGGCATGCCCTACACGCTGTACGCCGACGGTGCCGAGCTCAAGCAAGGTGTGCTGGACGCTTCCGGGCAACTACTGATCGATCATCAGGTGGTGACACGGGGCTACCGATTGGTCATGGCCAACGGTGTGACTTACCAGATCCCGGTGCCAACCGACTACCGCAACGCCGGACAGGCGGAACTCGCCAATCGCGGCCTGCACAACCATCCCTCGCAAGCCCACGCCGAGGTGAGTCAACCCACATCGCACACGGATCACCGAGGCCTGTATGTCACGGTGATGGAAGGAGCCAGTGATCAGGAAGGGAAAACACCATGAGCCAATACGAAATCGTGACGCCGGTCGCACTGCAGCACACCCAAGAGGTGACCTGTACCCCGCCATGGTATGTGCGCAATACCGAATACCCTCCCGCTATGGCGACTTATCAACCATTGATCAATGGGGAAGAAACGTTCCGGGCCGTGCACCTGGCCATTTCAAAGGCCAAGGCAACTGTCGACATCATCTGCTGGGGCTTTCAGCCGTCGATGTATTTCATCCGCGATGGAATATCGCCGCGTATCGGTGAATTGCTGATGGCCATGGCTCGCGAAGGCGTCAAGGTGCGGATACTGGGGTGGGAAATGCCGTTTAACAGCGCGGGTTTTGCCGACGAAGCCAATCTACCCGGTAAAGGCCCGTACCGGATATACGACCGGGCGATGCAACCCTCCACGGCTGAGCAATATGCTTATGACCGCCAGTGGTTTGCCAACTGTTCGCTAGCCGACAACATGGCCGCTGCGCATCTGGCGGCTCGCAACACGCCAGTGTTCGTCAGTCGCGGTTTCAGCGTGTTTGAAAGGGCCGAAATAGCCCATCAGGCAATGTACAAAAGTCTCGACCCGCAGGTCAGCGCCACTACGCAATTCATCCTGACTGCGACAGCGACCCATCATCAAAAAACCGTTCTTGTCGATTATGAACTGCCGGACCGTGCCGTCGGTTTCGTCATGGGTCACAACATGCTCGACGAGTACTGGGACACCAACGACCATCTGGCGGTGAACCGTGACAAGGACACCAAACCCGCCCCCAACAAGGGCCCTCGTGGCGATACCCCACGTCAGGACATTTCCAGTCAGGTCAGCGGGCCGATCCTGGAGCACCTGCACCACAACTTCGCCAGCGCCTGGCGCAAGGAAACCGGCGAGGACTTGCTCGACCTGCGCCAAGCCAAAGAGATCGGGCCGCAGCTGCAATGCTCCCCGGACGCCACCCGACAAATCGCGCAGATCCTGCGCACCCAGGCCCAGGAGGGCAAACGGGACATCGAAAAGCTCTACCTGCAAGCCGTCAACAACGCGACCCAGTTCATCTACATCGAAAACCAGTATTTCCGCTGGCCGCCACTGGCCGAATTGATCAAGGCCGTCGCCGCCGGCCAGACCAAGGCCGGGCGCGACCCCGCCATACATGGCCCCTTGCACCTGTTTGTGATCACCAACGCAAGCAAGGGCGGCATAGGCTCCGGCACCGTGAACACCCAGCGCATGCTGGAAAGCCTCGGGCATGGTCATACCATGCCAAAAATCACCGAGCTACGGCGCACCGAACAGGCAAAAGCGCAGGCTGCCGCACTGGAAACCAGCTTTGGCGAACGCCTGGAGCGTCAGGCGTTGCTCATGCTGACGGGCCTTACCGACGCGATGGGAGGAACCGATCTCAGCGATAAAGCCAGGGAAGCTCAACGGGACAGTGCTTCGGACAACAAGTGGCGGCAGGCAGTGCTCAGTGATGAAATCACGGCAATTGAGCGAGATGCTTTCGTTCGTCCTCCGGAGTTGCCCGGTCTGAAAGTCCACGTGTGCTCGCTGGTCGCCCCCGATTCGCCGGCGGGTAAGGAATGGATGCCGGTGTACATCCACTCCAAGTTGATGATTGTTGATGATGTGTTCACCACTCACGGCTCGGCCAACATCAATACCCGCAGCATGCAGGTGGATAGCGAGCTGAACATTGCTCATGAGTGGGCCAGTGTGACGCAGGCGATGCGACGGCGGTTGTGGGAGATGCATACGAATGGATTGGGCGCACAAGATGACCCGAAAAAGGCGTTCAAGGCTTGGGAGCAGATCATCAATAACAACAAAGATCGCCAATCGCAAGAATTGACGCCGGACACTCCGCTCGTCGAGTTCCACTACGGCGAATCCGACCTGTCGGACCTCGACTGATGCGCCGGGTCTTGTTGCTGACATGTCTGCTACTGGTCGCCTGCGATACCAGTAATCCTACTTCTACTTCGACCAAGGAGACGCCCTTGAACCCATTAACTGAAATCAAGGCCAAGCTGGCTTTCAGCTGTGTACACGAGCAGATCCCTGCGGCCTCCGCCGAGACCGATGTGCTGTTCCATTACGCGCGCTGGTTGCAAAAAAACAACCAGCTCAAGCAGGACAAGGCTGTTGATGCAGAGATCGAGCGCCTTTATCGCATCGCCAGTGAGAACGAGCATTACAAAGCCAATATCAACCTCCAAAACGGAGCGGTGCGCGGTACTTTCAAACTTCGGGGTGAAGAGCATTTGCGCATGAGTGAGCAACTGATCAACGCGGGAGTGGCAGCGGGATACTACTTTGTCGGTATCTTCCTGCAGCACGGCGCGGCCGGGTTGCAGAAGGATCACGAAATAGCGTTGCGTTACTACCGCAAAGCCGCCGATGAAGGTAATGCGCTAGCTCAAGCCTATGTCGCCGACAAGTTGGCGCCGATCAACATTGCCCCGGACGTTGCTCGGCAAATGCGCCGTTGTGCGGCTGAACAGGGCAATGGCAAGGCAGCCGTTGCTCTGGGTATCAACCTTAAAAATAAAGGGGAGTACCAAGAAGCGCTCGAGGTCTTCCAGATGGCCGTTGTAGCTGGTAACGAAGGCGCTGCCGGGTGGTTGGAAGAAAGCTTCCGTGGCCCTAAGCCAGATAATCGCTTGCACTACCTCGGCCAACAGGAAGACCTCGAACGCGCCGATCGCTACAAAAAAATCTGGAAAATCCTCTCGGGCTACTCCTACGCCAATCCCAAGGTCCCCGAAATCAACGAAATCCTCCCGCTGCCGCCTGCCCCGTTACCCGCCTGGGACGGCAAACTACAATGGCTCGAAGAACGCCTGGCCAATGTCCCCCCTGAAAAACCCAGCGAAGCGCTAATCAACCAACTGGCCAAAGCCAAGCTTCTCGACCCGGCCACGGGGCAGGGTCTACCGGGATCGCCTGCAT
>NZ_JAHBDR010000007.1:0-4424 GCF_019956575.1 Pseudomonas sp. A-R-19 | reverse complement strand
GTGGCGGCAACGGTGGTGGCGGTGGTGGAAGCCACGGCGGTAACGGCGGTGGCGGCAACGGTGGTGGCGGTGGTGGAAGCCACGGCGGTAACGGCGGTGGCGGTGGCGGTAACGGTAGTGGCGGCCACGGTGGTAACAGCGGTGGCGGCAGCGGTAGTGGAGGCCACGGTGGTAACAGCGGTGGCAATGGCGGCAACAGTGGCCATAGCGGCAGCGACCATGGCAGTGGCAATGGGAATTCAGGCCATGCCAGCTCTGGAAACTCGAACTCCGGTCGCAGTGGTACCCATGCAGAACCGGGTGACGACCATGGCGTTCACGTCGGTGGCGAGCCAGGTGACGATCATGGCGTTCATGTCGGCGGTGAGCCGGGTGACGATCATGGCGTTCATGTCGGCGGTGAGCCGGGTGACGATCATGGCGTTCATGTCGGTGGTGAGCCGGGTGACGACAATGGCGTCCATGCTGGTGGTGAGCCGGGTGACGACAATGGTGTCCATGCTGGCGGCGAACCTGGCGACGACAACAGCCGGACCTGAAGCGGCCTGATGACCTCATACAAAACCCGGGGGAGCGGTTTTGTATGAGGCACCGCAAAAAAATACGCGCGTGGGCTCATGGGATTAATTCCCACATGGCTATACTTGGGTTATCTATCCAGGAATTCGCTGAATGCAATCGTCCACGCTGCCCATCTCCGTCCTCAAAGCCCTGCGGCATGTCATGCGGCCGCTGGTGCGCCTGATGCTGCGCAAAGGCGTCACCTATCTGGTGTTTGCCGATCTGCTCAAGGAGGTTTTTGTCGATGTGGCGGACCGTGAGTTCCGTCTGGGCGACAAGGCCCCGACCGACAGCCGCATCAGCCTGCTGACCGGCGTGCACCGCAAGGACGTACGGCGTTTGCGCAACAGCAGCGACCCCGCTTCTTCCACACTTCCGGAAAACATCACCTTCGGTGCGCAACTGGTCAATGCCTGGACCTGCGCACCTTTCTGCAACGATGCCGGCCAGCCACTGCCGCTGCCTCGATTGGCCAGTGTCGGCGGCGACCGTTCCTTTGATGCCCTGGTGGCGAAGGTCAGCACGGACATCAGGGCGCGCGTGGTCCTGGACGAGTGGTTGCGCCTGGGGGTTGTGCGCCTTGACGAACAAGAGTGCGTGCACCTCGAAGCCCAGGCCTTCGTGCCGCAAAAGGGCTTCGATGAGAAAGCGGCTTATCTGGGGCATAACCTGCACGATCATGCCTGCGCTGCGGTACACAACCTGAGCAGCGAGGGGCCGGCCTTTTTTGAGCGCAGCGTCCACTATGACGCACTGAGCCCGATGAGCGTCGAGGCGTTGCGCGAGGCCGTTGCCAGCGAGGGGATGCAGGCCCTGTTGAGCTTCAATCGACTCGCCGCCGAGCTGGAATTCCGCGATCTGCCCAGCCTTGAGTCGCGCCAGCGCATCACGGTCGGCCTGTACTTCTACACTGAAGCTTCCGATCCCGACTTACCAACGGCTCCCAAGCCATGACCGTCAATCTGCACCTGATTCGCGCAGTTGCCCTCGTTATGGGCCTGGGGTTTGCGATTGTGTTGCAAGCCGCCCCAGGCTGCGTGAGCGAGAATGACGTGGGCACCATTGAAGTGCCGGTCATCCAGGCTCCGGGTGGCACTGGCGGTACGGGCGCGGCGCCTGGTGGCATGGGCGGTACCGGCATCAGCACCGACAACGGCGGTGTGGGCGGTACCGGTGCGCCGCTGAAAAAACGCCCCGGCGGCATTGGCGGCACCGGTGCCATTGCAGGCGGCGTGGGTGGCACGGGCATCAGCAACGACAACGGCGGGATCGGTGGCACTGGCATTGTCGGCACCATCACCGGGTTCGCCTCGATCTGCGTCAATGGCGTGGAGGTGCACTTCAACAAAAACGTCCCTGTCAGCGAGAACGGCATTGCCGCCACCAGCACCCAGCTGGCAGTCGGCCAAGTGGTTGCCGTACAAGCGTTCAATTCCACGCGCGGTCTGGAAGCCGGGCGCATTTCGATCCTGCATGTCTACGAAGGCCCTTTGACAGCCTTGCCTCGAGACTCCTTGCCCATGCGTGTCATGGGGCAACCGGTGCGTCTGGCCAGCGGTGCTCAAGTCGCTGCCGGCCTGCGTGCGGGTGATCCCGTGCGGGTCAGTGGGCTGCGCGATGCCCGTGGTGAAGTGGTGGCCAGTCGCATCGACCGGGCGCCCGGCCTCAAGGAGGCCAGTGCCATCGGTCCGGTGGATCGCAGCGGTTATCTGCAGGGCCTCAAACTCAGCAATCACCCAGGTCCGGCCCAGGAAATGCTGGTGCGCGGCCAGTGGTCCGGCCGCGAGCTGGACGTCAGCCAAAGTCGCCCCGACCCGAGCCTGCCCTTCATTGGCCGGGCACACAATGCGGTGATCGAGGGTCTGGTACAGGGTCGGCAGGACCACCGCCTGGTGGTGGGTGGCTTTAACGTGACACTGGCGCGCGACACCACGTTTGTCGGTGTGCAGCCTTCGGAGCTGGGGCTGGATCGACGCGTGCGGGTCATCGGCGTGTTCAGTGGCGCACGTGACGTAACGGCCACGCGTATCGAATTGCCCCGCGAGCGCTCCGATTCGCCAGCCAGCAACCAGCACGGGCGAGTTCGAGGCAGCGAGCAAAATACGGACGACTCAAGTGGCTCGGGCAATTCGGGCGACTCGAGCGGCTCCAATAGCTCTGGCAACTCGGGGGATTCCGGCAACTCGGGGAACTCGGGCAGTGACAGGAGCGGCCGCTCCGGGAGCGAAAACAGCGGTGTCGAGGATACTCGCCACGGGGGCAATGACAGTCATGGCGGTGGCGACCAGATAGAACGGGTGAACGTGGACAACTCCGGCAAGTCAGAGCGTGTCGAGAAGGTCGACCAATCCGGCAAAGTCGAGAAAGTGGAAAAGGTCGAGAAGGTCGAGAAGGTCGAAAAAGTAGAGAGGGTGGAGAAAGTCGAAAAAGTCGAACGCCCGGAGAAGGTTGAAAAGGTCGAACGCCCGGAGAAAGTCGAGAAAATTGAGCGACCAGAAAAAGTCGAGAAGGTAGAAAAAGTCGAAAAGGTCGAGAAAGTTGAAAAAGTCGATCACTCTGGCAGGTCGGGTTAAACAGTGCGGGGATGATGCACTTTTGCCATAAGTCACTAGGCTGTGTAAGTCACGCAACAAAGCATGCGTGTGAACTTCGATGACGCAAGACACGAGGTGAACATGGACCCCAAGCGCATCCTGCTCGTCGGTTGGCTTGCCAGCCTGGCCCTGCCGGCGCTGGCCGATACCTTCTCGACCTCGATCGGAACCGACTACTCCCGGGGCGATTATGGCACTGGCACTACCTCCGAAACCTGGTATGTCCCGCTGGTGGGGAAATACGAAACCGGTCCCATGACCTACAAGCTAACCGTGCCCTGGCTGCGCATCACCAATCCTTCGGTCGGCCCTGATGGTGAGCCGTTGCCCGGCGGTTGCGACAAGGTGGAAAGCGGTTTGGGCGATACGGTCGCCGGTGCCGACTATGCCGTGCTTGACGGCAACATTGGCGGGCTGTTCGTGGACCTGATCGGCAAGGTCAAGTTGCCCACCGCCGACGAAGACAAGTGCCTGGGCACCGGCAAAACCGACTATTCCGCCCAGGTCGATGTCGCCAAGGCCTTCGGCCGGGTGACCGGTTTCGCCACCCTGGGCTGGAAAAAATTCGGCGACCCGTCGGGCTCCGACTTCGACAACCCGATATTCGCCGGCCTGGGACTCGCCATGCCCGTGTTCGCGCGGACCTCGGCGGGGGTGTCCTACGACTGGCGGCAGAAGGTTGTTTCCACGGGCGACCAGATCAAGGAACTGACCCTCTTCCTCACGCATAAGCTCAATCAGAACTGGAAATTTCAGTTATATGCCGTCAAGGGTTTTTCCGACGCCAGCCCGGATGCCGAGGCTGGGCTGGTTTTCACCCACACCTACTGATACCCGCCTGGTTCCCTGCGCTGATGCGTTTCACCGCCTCGGCCCGGACCATCGTCTGCGTGAGTCCGGATGTTCGGTCGTTGACACACGGGCTGACAGAACTAATCTATAGGTGTGGGAATATTTCCCACGCATAGATGCTGACTGGCTCTGAAGGATCGTTCGGAAAGCGCAGTTGCTCGATTTTGCTGCAGATTAATGGCCGTGCCGGTTGGCTGGCCGCTCCAATGGGCGGCCGGGAACTCACTGGACATTGCGTTCGATACGGAGATGACGGCGCAACTCCAAGCGGAGGTGCATCATGCTTCTCAAGAAATGTTTATTGGCTCTGGCAATTGGTGGGGTCCTGTCGGCCTCGACTGTCCTGGTACCTGATTACATCGGTAGCTTCTCCAGCGTGTACGCCAAAGATGGCGGCAGCGGTGGTGGGGGCGGCGG
>NZ_JAHBDR010000006.1:0-5746 GCF_019956575.1 Pseudomonas sp. A-R-19 | reverse complement strand
CACCACCACCACCACCACCACCATCCTTGGCATAGGCACTGGAGTCATGGGAAATGGAATCCGGGACCAAAACGACGGAAGCCGAGAGGACGCCACCGATTGCCAGCGCCAGTAAACCTTTCTTGAACAGCAGGTAAGTATTCATCGTGCATTCTCCTGGAGATTGACCGCGAACCGTGTCAACGCGATTCGCGTTGCAATCCGAAGGCGGCATGGGAGCAAGCTTTACGATTATCCTTAATCATCTACGTGGGAAATTTTCCCACCCAGTGAAAGCTAGCCCTTTCTGGCGTCAGGTCAACCTGCACAGGAGAAAGGCGACCGACGGTGCACACACCAGCGGCTCGGGCACCACCAGAAGGGCTGGAGGGGCGTTACCCGTCAGTGCAGCTATAGACGACAAGCCCATAAGCTCAGCTTATTTATGACATGTGATTAATCGATTTCAATTATTTTTCTTTAAGTGATTTTATTGCGCCATGCATCACTCCCCACAAAAACAACATCGCCGGAGAAGATCATGACCAAAGCTGAATTTCCCACCACCCATGCCCTGGCAACACCCGCCCTGGGTGAACCCTACCTGCTGACACCAGGCCCACTGACCACGTCCAAGGCTACCAAGGAAGCGATGCTGCGCGATTGGGGTTCATGGGACGTTTCTTTCAACCAGGTGACCGCTGAAGTTCGCCAGCATCTGCTGAGCATGGCCGGCGTCGAGGATGACAGCTTCGCCTGCGTGCCATTGCAAGGCAGCGGCAGTTACTCGGTGGAGGCTGCGTTGGCCACTGCCATCCCGAGAGACGGCAAGGCTCTGGTGCTGATGAACGGCGCTTATGGCCAGCGTGCCACCAAGACCCTGGAATACCTGGGGCGTGACTTCATCACCCTCGACAAGGGCGATTACCTGCCCCCGCAACCCGAGGAAGTGGACGCCTTGCTCAAGGCCAACCCCGACGTCACCAATGTCTTTCTCGTTCATTGCGAAACCAGCTCCGGCATCCTCAACCCATTGCGCGAAATCGCCGATGTGGTGAAGGCGCATGGCAAGAGTTTGATCATTGACGCCATGAGCTCTTTCGGCGCCGTGCCGCTGACCATCGACGACATCGCTTTTGACGTGGTGGTGTCATCGGCCAACAAATGCATCGAGGGCATTCCAGGCTTTGGCTTCGTGATCATCCGCCGCTCTGTAATAGAAGCCGCCAAGGGTCGCGCCAATTCGCTGAGCCTCGATATCTACGAGCAATGGACCTACATGGAGCGCACCGGCCAATGGCGCTTCACGCCTCCGACCCATAGCGTGGTGGCGTTTCACAAGGCATTGGAACAACACAGCGCAGAAGGCGGTGTGCACGGCCGTTTGGCACGCTACACGCGCAACCGCGATGTCCTGGTCTCAGGCATGCGCGAGCTGGGTTTCAAGACCCTGCTGGAAGATCGTTGGCTGTCGCCGATCATCACCACGTTCTTCAGTCCGGAACATCCGAATTTCGAGTTCAAGCGTTTCTACGATGAGCTCAAAGCCCGTCAGTTCATCATCTACCCGGGCAAATTGACGGTAGCCGACAGTTTCCGCATCGGCTGCATCGGCCAGATCGACGAACACATCGTCCACCAATTGCTGCGCGCCATCGCCGACAGCCTTCTGGCGATGAACGTCGACATGCAAAAGCCGGCAGCCTGATCGACCCCTTTAAAGGTCCCGGCCGATTCGAGCACAGGTGCAATGGGTAGCACCTTTGGGCGGGGATCTTTTTTTAAACAATGGATGCGGTGACTTATCGCTCGGCAATGCCGGGCAGGAGTCAGCGATCACAGCAATTCATTAATTCATGAAGCCTGACGCCATCCACACGGCCATCCAGACGATGGCGTGTGCGTGGACAGGTCTTCTGCACCAAAAACAAAAACAAAAACCAATTAATTGCGCTGTCTGGCACCTCATACGGGATCAGAACTCCATGAACAAGAACACCACAAGTCCTCTCGCGACCGGGTGGAAATCATTGCAGCGTTGGCGCCTGCAGATTTTCCTCATCACCTGGTTCGCCTATGCCGCGTTCTACTTCACCCGCAAGGCGTTTTCCGTGGCCAAGCTGGGTATTGGCGAGGACCCGAATTTCATGCTCGAAAAGGCCATGATGGCCAACCTCGATGCGCTCTACCTGACCGCTTACGCCGTGGGCCAGTTTCTCTGGGGCAATTTTGCCGACCGCTTCGGACCGCGGGTGGTGGTACTCAGCGGCCTGGTCATCTCGGCGCTGGCGGCGCTGCTCATGGGCACCTATGCCACGCTGCCGATATTCGTCTCCTGCATGCTGGTCCAGGGTCTTGCCCAATCCACCGGCTGGTCGGGCCTGTGCAAGAACGTTGGCAGCTTCTTCAGTACCGGCGAACGTGGTCGCGTGATGGGTTACTGGTGTACCTGCTACGCATTCGGCGGGCTGGTCGCCACCCCATTTGCCGGCTGGTGGGCCTATAGCGCATACCACGACTGGCGTCTGGCGTTCATCAGTAGTGCTGTCGTGGTGCTGGTGGTAGCGGTGCTTTTCTACTTCCTGCAACGCAACCGGCCGGAGGACGTCGGCCTGCCTCCCGTCGAGATCGAAATCGAGCCTGTCAGCAATGTCGTCGTCCCGCGTGAAAGCCTGTGGGCCGGTCTGCGTACCGTGATGAAAAACCGCACCGTGCTGGTGCTCGGTCTTGCCTACTTCATGCTCAAGCCCGCGCGCTATGCAATTCTTTTGTGGGGCCCGGTGATCATCTACGAGCGCATGCCCGAGATCGGCAAAGTGGCCTCCGCCATCGTCCCTACGGCGTTTGAACTGGCAGGCCTGGTGGGTCCCATCCTCATCGGTTTCGCATCGGACAAGTACTTCGGCGCGCGTCGTATCCCGGCCTGCGTGCTGAGTCTGGTTGTCCTGACCATCTCCCTGGGGCTGTTCGTTCCCGCCATGCAGAGCGGCAGTCTTTACATGGTGGTCGGCCTGCTGTTCATGATGGGCATGACCCTCTACGGCCCGGACTCGATGATCAGCGGCTCGGCTGCCATTGATTTCGGCAGCAAGGACGGCGCGGCCTCCTCCGCGGGCTTCGTCAATGGCTGCGGCTCGATAGGCGCGATCCTCGGCGGCTTGTTGCCAGGTTACTTCGACACCATCACCGTGTTCCTGGTCTTCACCGGCGCTGCGCTCCTGGCCAGCCTGATGCTGGTGCCCTTCTGGAACAGCCGCCCGAAAACACTGGAAACAAAGTCGGTCGACTCGCTGGCGATACAGCCGGTCATCGTCGGCACCACTTCCTGAACCCGAACGTCCAATCTCCCCATCACTGGAGCAATCACCATGCACTACCAACAACCTGATCAACTGCAAGCCGTGGTACTGGACTGGGCAGGCACCGTCGTGGACTTTGGCTCCTTCGCCCCGACGCAGATTTTTGTCGAAGCCTTTGCCGAGTTCGGCGTTGCGGTCTCTCTGGAAGAAGCCCGTGGGCCGATGGGCATGGGCAAGTGGGACCACATCCGCACGCTGTGCAACGAGCCGCAGATCGCCGAGCGCTATCACGCAGCCTTTGGTCGCCTGCCGACGGACGAGGATGTCACCGCCCTCTACGAACGCTTCATGCCGCTGCAGATCGAGAAGATCGCCTTGCACTCAGCGCTGATTCCCGGCGCGTTGGAAGCCATCGAGACCGTGCGTGACAAGGGCCTGAAAATCGGTTCCTGCTCGGGTTACCCGGCCGTGGTCATGGAGAAGGTCGTGGAACTGGCGCGCAAGAACGGTTACGTCACCGATCATGTGGTTGCCACCGACGAAGTGCCCAACGGCCGGCCACATCCTGCGCAAGCCCTGGCTAACGTGATTGCCCTGGGCATCAGTGACGTCGCGGCTTGCGTCAAGGTCGACGACACCTGGCCGGGCATCCTCGAAGGCCGCAGCGCGGGCATGTGGACGGTCGCACTGACCTGCTCCGGCAACGCACTGGGCCTGACCTACGAGGAGTTCAAGGACTTGTCCCTGGAGGAGCTGGCCGAAGAGCGCACACGCATCATCAAGATGTTCAAGGACTCGCGCCCGCACTACCTGATCGACACCATCGTCGATTTGCCGGCCGTCATTGACGACATCAATGCCCGTCTGGCGCGCGGCGAAACTCCGCAGGGCTGCTGACAGGTTCCAGCTATCGCTGGCCGCCGAAAAAGCGGCCAGCGACAGCTGGACTACGGCCCTTCTGCATTGCATGGCATCGATACGGGCCTGCGCCTGTTCAACCGATAACAACAAGAGAACCTCATCATGATCTATGCCCATCCTGGCACTCCCGGTGCCGTCGTTTCCTTCAAGTCCCGCTACGGCAATTACATCGGTGGCGAGTTTGTCGCACCGGTCAACGGCCAGTACTTCACCACGACCTCGCCAGTGAATGGCCAACCGATTGCCGAATTCCCCCGCTCTAGCGCCGAAGACATCGAAAAGGCGCTGGACGCTGCCCATGCAGCCGCTGATGCCTGGGGCAAGACCTCGGTGCAGGACCGCGCCTTGGCGCTGCTGAAAATTGCCGACCGCATCGAACAGAACCTCGAACTGCTGGCGATCACCGAATCCTGGGACAACGGCAAGGCCGTGCGTGAGACCCTTAACGCCGACATCCCGCTGGCCGCCGACCACTTCCGCTACTACGCCGGTTGCATCCGTGCCCAGGAAGGCAGCTCAGCGGAAATCAACGAACACACCGCCGCCTATCACTTCCATGAACCATTGGGCGTGGTCGGGCAGATCATCCCGTGGAACTTCCCGATCCTGATGGCCGCCTGGAAACTCGCCCCGGCCCTGGCCGCCGGTAACTGCGTGGTGCTCAAGCCTGCCGAGCAAACCCCGCTGGGCATCACCGTGCTGGTCGAACTGATCGGCGACCTGCTGCCACCCGGCGTGCTGAACATCGTCCAGGGTTTCGGTCGCGAAGCCGGCGAAGCCCTGGCCACCAGCAAACGCATCGCCAAGATCGCCTTCACCGGCTCGACCCCGGTCGGCTCGCACATCATGAAATGCGCCGCCGAAAACATCATCCCGTCCACCGTGGAGCTGGGTGGTAAGTCACCGAACATCTTCTTCGAAGACATCATGAAGGCCGAACCGTCCTTCATCGAAAAAGCCGCTGAAGGCCTGGTGCTGGCGTTCTTCAACCAGGGCGAAGTCTGCACCTGCCCATCTCGCGCGCTGGTGCAGGAGTCGATCTACGACGAATTCATGCAAGTGGTGATGAAGAAGGTCCTGCAAATCAAACGTGGCGACCCGCTCGACACCGACACCATGGTCGGCGCCCAGGCGTCCGAGCAGCAATTCGACAAGATTCTTTCGTACCTGGAAATCGCCAAGGGCGAAGGCGCCGAGCTGCTGACCGGCGGCAAGGTGGAAAAGCTCGAGGGCAACCTGGCGAGCGGCTATTACATCCAGCCAACCCTGCTCAAGGGCACCAACAAGATGCGCGTGTTCCAGGAAGAAATCTTCGGCCCGGTGGTGAGCATCACCACCTTCAAGGACGAAGCCGAAGCCCTGGCCATCGCCAACGACACCGAGTTCGGCCTCGGAGCCGGCCTCTGGACCCGCGACATCAACCGCGCCTACCGCATGGGCCGCGCCATCAAGGCCGGTCGTGTGTGGACCAACTGCTACCACCTGTACCCGGCGCACGCCGCGTTCGGCGGGTACAAGAAGTCCGGCGTCGGCCGTGAAACCCACAA
>NZ_JAHBDR010000005.1:0-5823 GCF_019956575.1 Pseudomonas sp. A-R-19 | reverse complement strand
GCTGAGCCCGTAGTGACGGGCCAGCTCGCTTTTGGAGTAGCTGCCTTGCAGCCAGTCGCCTATGAGTTTGATTCGTTGATCCATTGGGGACTCTCGATTCCAGGGCATGGTCAGGCACCTCCTGACCGTATTTCATACCTGTAAACGATGTCTCCGGTTTAAAACGTAAAGGATGTCTCCGGTTTCTACCCGAGCAAGCCCGCTCCCACAGGGGATCACCGGTCTGAAGCGTGACGCTCCGGGGAAATTGCTATACATTTTCCGGCCGCCCATTGCATGGTGTAACCGCTTCATGTCTCTTGCGCTCGAACGTCTAGTCGCTGGCACGCCAATCCCTTTCGCCGGTAATCGTGTCACTGTCGTCAGCCCCGAACTGGCACAACGCTTCCAGCCCGGTGACCATCTGCTGGTGGAGCAGGTCAGCGGCGAGTTACTGTTGATCCCCGTGGCGGACCAGCAAGCGGCCAACGTTGCGATCGAGCGCGCCCAGGCGGCGTTTACCGCAATGTCGGCGGTTTCCGATCAAGCCATCAGCGTCTTCTTCGACCTGTTTGCCCAACGCCTGGAAACCCCGCAATGCTGGGCGCTGATCGAGGCCGCCAACCTGGCCGACATCGAGCGGGCCAAGGCTCGCGGTCGCTCGACCACCCGCTTGCTGGCCGATGAGCGCATGCGTCGCGACATGATCGCCGGCCTGCGCGCCTGGCGTGATGCAGCGGCCAGCCGAGGCAAAGTGATCAGTTGCGTCGAGCACGATGGCTGGAAAGTCGAGCAAGTGGTCTCGCCGTTGGGCATCGTCGCGTTTGTCTTCGAAGGTCGACCGAATGTGTTTGCCGATGCGGCCGGGGTGTTGCGTACCGGCAACACGGCGGTGCTGCGCATCGGCAGTGATGCGTTGGGAACGGCCCAGGCGATCGTCACCCATGCACTGAACCCCGCACTGAGCGACGCCGGCTTGCCGGCCGGTGCGGTGTCGCTGGTAGAGAGTGTCAACCACGCCGCCGGTTGGGCGATGTTCGCTGACCGGCGCCTATCACTGGCGGTGGCCCGTGGTTCGGGTCGCGCCGTTAGCCAGTTGGGCAGCATCGCCCAGCAGGCCGGCACGGCGGTCAGCCTGCACGGCACCGGTGGCGCCTGGCTGGTCGCCAACGCCGATGCCGATGCCCGGCGCTTTGCCGCCGTGGTGCGCAACTCCCTGGACCGCAAGGTCTGCAACACCCTGAACGTCTGCCTGATCCACCGCGATCGCGCCGCTGAGCTGATGCCGCTGTTCCTCGATGCTTTGAAGCAAGCTGGCACCGCACGGGGGCAGGGCTGCAAGCTGCACATCGTCGAAGGCAGCGAGTCGCACCTGCCGCAAGACTGGCTGGCTGCCTCGGTCGAGGTGTATCGCGCCGAGGGTTATCAGACCGAGGCGCTGGCCGAGCCGTTGCCGGAAGATCAATTGGGTCGCGAGTGGGAGTGGGAAGAAACCCCGGAAGTCAGTCTGAAAATCGTCGACGACCTGGACAGCGCCATTGCCTTGTTCAATCGCTACAGCCCGCAATTCACCGTGTCGTTGATCAGTGAAAGCGGCGAGGCTCAGGAGCGTTTCTATAACGCGGTCAACGCGCCTTTTGTCGGCAATGGCATTACCCGTTGGGTCGACGGCCAGTACGCATTGAACAAGCCAGAACTGGGGCTTTCGAACTGGGAGAGCGGGCGCCTGTTTGCGCGCAGTGCAATTCTCTCGGGTGATGGCGTGTTCACCATCCGTAGCCGCATGACCCAGGTCGATCTGGGCGTCAAACGCTGAGAGCGCCGAACCGGTGACCGCTGCAAGGGCGGTCACTTTTTTGATCAAGCGGTGGTTCTGATCAGGCGGCTTTGCTCACTTTGGCCGATAGGGCGCAAGTGCCCGGATGCTCGACCAGCGACACGAAGCTTCGGCTGTCGGCATCCAGCGCGTCGATCGAACCGGTCTCGATGTCGTACACCCAGCCATGCAGGTTCAGCAGGCCTTTTTCCTGGGCCAGTCGCACGCTCGGGTGTGTCTGGATGTTGGCCAGTTGGGCGATGACATTCTCGCGAACCATCGAACTGACCTTGGCCGCTTCAGTGGCGTGTGGCCGCCCCTCGTTGATCACTTTCGCCGACTCGGCGTGTTGCAGCCAGCCGCTGACGGCGGGCAGGTGGTCCATGCAGGTGCACTTGGCCACGGCCGTCATGGCGCCACAGTCCGAATGACCGCAGATCACGATGTCGGTGACGCCGAGCACAGCGACGGCGTATTCGACCGTGGCCGATACGCCACCCGGGTGTGGGCTGTAGGACGGCACGATGTTGCCGGCGTTACGGATCACGAACAGTTCACCGGGTTCTTGCTGGGTCAGCAGTTCCGGCACGACGCGGCTGTCGGAGCAGGTAATGAACAGCGTGCCCGGGTGTTGGGTGGTGGCCAGGTGTTTGAACAGGTCAGTGCGTTGCGGAAAGGCTTCTTTCTGGAACTTCAAGAAACCGTCGATGAGCGCTTTCATGATCGCTTCCTCTTGGATGAGCAGGGTTCGGCCCGCATCGGTCGTGCGGGCCGGTATCAACTTAGAAAGGACGCAGGGGCAGGAACTTGCCGTCGAGGGTGATGACGGCGCGGGAGCCGCCTTCCGGATCGTCGACTTTCTTCATGTCGAGCTTGAAGTTGATCGCGCTGATGATGCCGTCGCCGAACTGCTCATGAACCAGGGCTTTGAGGGTGGTGCCGTAGATCTGGATCATTTCGTAGAAGCGGTAGATGGTCGGGTCGGTCGGCACACCCGAGAGGCTGCCGCGCAGCGGGATGATCTGCAATTGGGCCACGGCGTCGGCGTCCAGCTCCAGTTTGTCGCCGACCACTTGGGCGGCGGCTTCCGGCAGCGGGTGTTGACCGAGCAGGGCGGCGGTGACGTAGGCCAGGCTCAAACCGGTGCCGTCGGCCAGGTCCTGCCACGACAGGTTTTTGCGCGCCTTGGCATCCAGGACAGAAGTGGTCAGGGCCAGGCTTGGGTCGTTGTAGGCATGGGACTGTTGCATGGTGATTCTCCTATCGGGAGTGGTGTTGCTTGGGTGTGGGGCCATCTTCTGCCGATCAATCCATAGCGTCCAAGATCGATATACAATGCAATCAATAAGTACAGCCTATAGATGGAGAATCCCATGCTGCTTCGACATTTGCGTTACCTGCTGGCGGTGGCCGACCAGGGTGGATTCACCCGCGCCGCCGAAGTGCTGCACGTGTCCCAGCCGACCTTGTCGCAGCAGATCCGCCAACTGGAAGAATCCCTGGGTGTGAGCCTGTTCGACCGCACCTCGCGCACGGTCAAGCCCACCGATGCCGGCGTGGCTTACATTGAATGCGCGCGGCGGGTACTGGTGGAGCTGGAAGCGGGCAAGCGTGCGTTGCATGACGTGAAGGATTTGTCCCGCGGCACCTTGCGCCTGGCCATGACGCCGACGTTCATGGCCTATCTGGTAGGGCCGCTGGTGCGCGACTACGTGGCGCGCTACCCGAACATCCACCTGGAGATTTTCGAGCTGTCGATGGACGAGATCGAGGCCGGGCTGGCGGATGATTCGCTGGACATCGCGATTGCGTTTGATCAGGTGCGAAGTACGGACATCGAATCGATCCCGGCGTTTACCGAGACCCTGGGGTTGATGGTTGGGCGTGAGCATCCGCTTTACGAATATCAGGGCACGTTGTCCTCGCAGGAGGTTGCCGAGCTTGAGTTTGCCCTGCTGACCCCGGACTACATCACCCGCACCTGCATTGATGAGTATTTCACTCAGGCGCAGATCACGCCCAAAGTGGTGATCGAAGTGAATTCGGTCAATACGTTGCTGGAAGTCATCCGACACGGCGCCATCGCCACCATCCTGCCGGAACCCATCGCCACTCAGGATCGGGCATTGCGCAGACTGTCCATGGCGGGATCAGCGCCTGAACGCGGGGCGGCGATGCTGCGGCGCAAGAACAACTACCACAGTGCAGCGTCACTGGCGTTTGTGGCGCTGGTGTCAGGCACCGATTTTTCCTGAACACCACAAACCCCTGTAGGAGCCGGCTTGCCGGCGATGGACTCCAGTGCGCCGCGTTTACCCGGTACACAAGCGTTATCGTTAACGACCATCGCTGGCAAGCCAGTTCCTACAGGAGACCGCGTGTATCAATTGGCATAGTGTTACCTGACACACCGTATTCGCGAGCAAGCCCGCTCCCACATTTGATCTTTGTACGGGCATAAAAAAAGCCTGCTCCTTATTGGGAGCAGGCTTTGTGTATCAATAATAATTAGTACAGCCGGTCAATCACCCGAACTTCGTTCTGACCCTGCATCGAGGCCCAGGCCTGTTTCAGGGTTTGCAGAACGTTACCGATGAAGTCCTTGTCGGCTGCGGCTTTTTTGCCGACATAGCCCTGGCCGCGACGGTACATCTTCAGTCGGGCCAGCAGGTTCTGGTTGTTCTGGTCGAACTCTGCTTCATGGGCATGCGGCGACAGGCAGTCGATATGAACCTGGCCACACTTGCTGATCCAGAGAATATGGTTGTCGTGGCTGTCTTTTTTTGCAGCGAACATACGAGCCAGTTCATCGATAGTTGGTTGATTGTTCAGATTCATCATATATGCCCCTTGACCAATTGGTGATCTTTCAAAGTTGATTCGCTAATACAGGTAGCCCATCGGTTAGTTGATCCCTGGCACCGAAACCAGGACGTCAGCGTTCGACCGCCTTATCGGGCGGGGTCCTGCATCTGTTGCATGTAGTCGTGTTGAATAACTGCTACGCAATAGCGTCACAACGAAGAGAAGCGGCGAAAACCTTAAGGCCACTGCCGACGTTTTCAGGGTCGGCCACAAGCATCATGAGGATTGCTCGCCAAGTCTTCTCGCCCTTGTACTGGACGTTCAGGCCAGGTCAGCTTCTTCAATCTGCCTTGTGGGCAGCGTGTATCCGGGAAAAACAGCTCGGCGGTCAGACGAGCTTGCTCAAACGTGTTGCCTGTACTCCCGATCGGGGAGACGTCTGCATCATGCAAGGGCAAATCGGAGGCGTCAACGGTTTTGTAGTGAATATTTTCAGTCACTACATATTGTCGGACAAAGCTGTTGGGAATTAGCGGGCGGACTCGAAGGTGTGTCGGTCAGGACGAGAAAGACGGACACTCGAAGCGGTAAAAAGTGCAGGGATGACGGTCAACCACCTGCTGATGCAAGGTGAGGCCGCCAATGTCGAGCCCCGGCATCACGGCGGTCCAGAACAGGCGTGCCGGCTGGTTCGCGTCGATGTGGAAAATCTGCCATTGACCGGGGAGTCGGCTCAAGAGGGTGGATACGACAAATCGCGCGACACCCTGGCCACGAAAACCTCGACTGACAAACAGATAGCCAATGTTGTAGTCGGCACCGGGCAGGTGTGTCCGGTTATCCACGGTCACGAAGCCGGCCAGTTCCCCGTCGACCTTGATCAGGAAGGGGCGGGTGGCCGGGTGTCGCCAGTAGTCGGGCATGGGCAGGATGTTGAAGAAACCGTATTCGCCCAGTTTCAGTGGCAACCATTCGCTGAAGTCGTAGGTGTAGAACTGCATCAGGTTCTCGATGGTATCCAGCTCATCGCGTTGGGCGGTGTGCAGTTCAATCAAAGACATACGGGTTGGCTCCAGTTACGCCGGGGCAGGGACACCAATTCATTATGGTTGGCGACAAGTAATTTGTGGCGAGGGAGCTTGCCTGTGGCGAGGGGGCTTGCCCCCGTTCGGTCGCGAAGCGGCCGTAAATCCTGACAGCTCGGTATGCCTTAAGGAATCAGG
>NZ_JAHBDR010000004.1:0-6093 GCF_019956575.1 Pseudomonas sp. A-R-19 | reverse complement strand
ACATCACCCCCAATGTTGGGGACAACCGCCCGCTTAATAACTTTCCGGTCTGTCACCCGTGTCTGCGCCAACCCCCCTATTCCGGGCCTCTTACGGGCGTTTTCGCTGATTGGTATGGAAGTTGCCATCCTCCCAGCCAACTGGCCCATCCCCAAGGGGCAGGTACTTCGATAGAGGGAATACTCATGCACCCTTTACTGTGCAAAACCGCGACCGCCCTGGTCGTGACCGCTCTAGCCCAAGGCATCGCCCAGGCTGCGCTGTTTGCCGTAGACCCCGGTCCCTACCTGCCAGCCAATGGCAATTTCGCCGCCTGGTACCAGGATGCACACGGTAGAACACTTGACCTGTGCTTATCAAAGGCTGTCAGTTCCAGGGTTGCCAGCACGCCTGGCGCCCCGACTTACATGTGCTCGCTGATCCCTAACCCCGGTATTTTCGACGACACCAAACCGTTGGTCTTCCCGACCAATTTCCCCGACGAAGCGTTCTGGGCCACAGGCGAAACGACCATTGTCGATGCCACCCGAGGCATCGACCTGACCTATGTCTCGGCGCTCGAAGCAGCCTTCAGTGGCGGTGATCCGCTGGAGGGCGACCAGATCAGCTTCGCCCGTATCCGTATTCGCATCGACGTGCCCGCCGCCGGCACCTATGTCATCACCCACCCCTACGGCGTCGAAGTATTCAACGTCGACACCCCCGGCCGGCGGGCGATCAACATGACCCGGGACATCGGCATCGGTGCGCCAAAAACCTATAACGGCGCACTCAAGGGCGACGTCGGACCGTTCCTGCGCAGCGTCAACGGCCCGTACACCGAGACCAACCCGACCACTGGCCAGGCGGAGAGATTCGTCGGCGATCCGAACCTCAACGAGGCCGTCACCGGCAGCCCGTTCAACACCAACTACGTGCGCATCGAAGGTCCCAATGGCCTGGACTTGCGCACCACCCTCTTCGCCGTTTCCGGCAAGTTGTCGACGGTAGTCCGGCCGACCCCGGTGATCGCCGAACGCAGCACCTACTCGCGACATGCCGGCGCCAGCGCACCGGTGGCCCAGCAGGATGTGTTCGTGATGGCCCCGCCGCCACCGGCCAGCGTGACCCTGACCAGCAACAATCCGGTCCTGAACCTCTCCGAAGCGGACACCACCGGCCACTGGTATGCGCAGTCGCCGACCAACCCGGCGCTGCCGAGTACCTTGCAGGTGACCGCCGACAACCACCTGGCCATACCCAGCAGCACGCCGACCGTCCTGCCCATGCCGCTGACTGACCTGGTGACCATCTCACGTGCCGAGTACAGCCTGAGCACCGGGCAAATCAGCATCACCGCCTCGACCAGCGATGAAACATCGCCACCGGTGCTCACCGCTACCACCGGCACCGGTCTTGCCATCGGCGCCCTGATTGGCGACGGCGCCGTAAAAAGCCTGGCCACCGGCATCACGCCGTTTCCGCCAGCCCAGGTTCGTGTGACGTCAGCCAATGGCGGCAGCGATACCGAAGAAGTGGTCATCGTGCAATGAACGCTCACATGCCCAGATCCTCATCAGGAGGCATCATGAACAAATGGCCACGCTTGGCGGTCAACGCCCTGGGACTGACTCTATCGCTGTCCGGCAGTGCCTTCGCGCAACTCGCCGCCGTCGATCCCGGCCCTTACACCTTTGCCACCGGGAAATTCCCGATCTGGTATCAGGACAAAAACCTGCTGTCGATGGAACTGTGCCAGTCCCGCGCCGTGAGCACACGGGTGGGAGCCAGTGTGCCACCGGCCTACATGTGTACCCTGCTGCCGACACCCGGCATTTTCGATGACACCCTGCCGATGGTGTTCCCGGATAACTGGCCGGACGAAGCCTTCTGGTTCCTTGCCGAGACCACCATCCCCAACAATGCCGCCGGCTATGGCATGGACGCCTATGTCGCCGGGATCGAGGCTGCATTTGCTGGCGGCAACCCGCTGGATGGCGACCAGATCAGCTTCGCGCGGATTCGCATGCGGATCAATATTCCTACTGCCGGGACCTACACCATTACCCACCCCTATGGTGTGGAAACGGTCAACGTCACCACCCCCGGCCGCCGTGCGATCAACATCACCCGGGACGTCGGCATCGGTGCACCGGGGGTTTTCACCGGTGCAGTCAACGGTGCGCTCGGACCGTTCCTGCGTAGTGTCAACGGCCCCTACACCGCGGTGAATCCGGACACCGGCGCCGTCGAAACCTTCATCGGCGACCCGAACCTCACCGAGGCCGTGACCGGCAGCCCCAACAACACCAACTTCGTACGCATCCAGGGCCCGGCCGGGACCATCCAGACCAACCTCTTCACCGTGGCCGGCAAGGTACTCGACAGCCGCGCACAAACCGCGGTGGAGATGAGCCGTGCCACCTACCGGCGCACCGCCGGCACGGGTGGCAACAGCACCCGGGTCGAAGTATTCGCCAAAGCCGGCAATGGCTCGACCCTGTGCTTGCGCGAAAGCATCGCCCTGGTACCCGGGCCGCCACAATCGCCTTGCCAGACCAACATGGTCAGCGATAACAACGGTACGTTCTTCGCCCAGCATCTGCTGACCAACGGCACCGTGCCTCCGGTCGTGGTGGTCACCGCCACCAACCCGGCCGGTACCACCCGCCCGACCGCGGTGTCGAGCAAGCTCTCGGACGTGGTGAAAATCCAGACCGCTCAATACAGCTGGAGCAACCACAGCCTGCTGATCGAGGCCACCTCCACAGACGAAGTGGTGATACCGGACATGGTCGCCCAGGGATACGGACGGCTGACGAAATCCGGCACCCTGCAACGCCTGACGGTGTCTGACCTGCCCCAACCACCGGCCACTGTGACCATCAAATCCGCCGCTGGCGGCAGTGACACCGAGCCGGTCGTCGTCGTCGGCACTGCGCCGGACACCGGCGCGAACCAGGCACCGATCGCTGTCGCCGATACCGGCGGCACCAGCTTCGGCGTACCGATCACCCTCAACCTGCTGGCCAACGACAGGGACCCGGACGGTAATACGCCGCTAACCATTACCGCGCTGACCCCACCGGCCACCGGCCAGGGCACCGTGGCATTGAGCGGTACTACGGCGGTGGTCTACACCCCTCCCGCCGTGGTCAATGCGCCGCTGACCGCGACCTTCACCTACAAGGCCCAGGACTCTAAAGGCCTGGCCTCGACGACGGCGGCAACCGTGACCATTACCGTGGCGCCTAACCGGCCTGCGGTGGCAGTCGCCGATGCCGTCACGACACTGGGAGTGGCGATTCCGATCAGCGTGCTGGCCAACGACACCGATCCGGAAGGCAACCTGCCATTGGCGGTCGCCAGCTTTACTCAACCACCGGCAAATCGCGGCACCGTCAGCAGTAACGGCACCGTGCTCACCTACACCCCTCCGGGCAACGTCACCACGGCCTTCACCACGACCTTCACCTACTTTGCCCGGGACAGCTTCGGCGCCGTGTCGATAGCGCCGGCCACGGTCACGGTGCAGGTCTCGCCACGGCCTGCTGCGGAAACCTTCGCAGTGACCACCGCAACGGTGAGCGCCCGTTCCAACAACCGCTTCACCTGGGACTTTGCCGGCACCTCATCGGTAACCACCGGCAACACCATCACCATCAAGGTCACTACCCCTACCGGGCTGGTGACGCTGGGCACCACCACCGTACCGGTGAACGGTCGCTGGCGGTTGACGGTGAACAACATCACCACGGTGGTTCCGTCGGCGAACCCGACCGCGACGATCAGCTCGTCCCAAGGCTCCGTGCGGACGGTGCCGGTGATCGCCAACTGAGCCCGCGCCCCATCAGCCACGCAGGTTGATGGGGCCGGTTTGAACCCTGAGGACAAGACCATGAAGACATCGACCGCCGCCCTGCTCTGCCTGCTTTTGCTCTGCTGCAGTGCAGGCGTGCGCGCCGACGATTTGATGGAAAACGATGACCTGGGCCCCGGTGGCGATCTTGGTGAATTGCCACCACCGGTGGGCCAGCACGCGCTGATCGACCAGAACGGTCAGGCCAACGTCGCGATGCTGCAACAGAACGGTCAGTCGTTGCTCGGCACCATCGTCCAGTCGGGAAGCAATCAGGAGGCTTACATCCTGCAACAAGGAAGCGACTTGATGGCAATGATCAATCAACAAGGCTCCGGTAACGATGCCTCGATTACCCAGACAGGCAGCCACAACCGCGCGCAGATCTCGCAGAACGGCAACTACAACAGCGCCAGCATCGACCAGGCCGGCACGGGGCTGCAAAGCGCCGTGAACCAGTCCGGGAACGGCATGAGCGTTTCGGTCAAACAATATCGCTGAAGCACTGCACCCCATGGAGACTCAATCATGTTCAAATTGACGCCCCTCACCGCAGCCATCCTGGTCATGGTCAGTGCCCATGCGTTGGCCGAAGACAGCGTGTCCGACCAGTTCCAGGACGGCACCGCCAACATCGCCAATGTGAAACAGAACCTTGCCCCGGCCAGCACGACCAGCCAGAAGCAGTGGGGTGAAGGCAACGATGCGGCTGCGGTTCAGGACAACGCCACCGGCACAATCAATCAACTGCAGACCGGCAGTTACAACGCCGGTTACGCCGAGCAGTTATCCGACAACGGCAGCAATATCAATCAGCTGCAGACCGGCACGTACAACTCCGCCCATGCCAGCCAGTCAATCGGCGTGGGTATCAGCGATGCCTTGCAACAACAGGAAGGTAACGGCAACTTCTCGCTCATCTATCAGGACAGCCAGGACGGTACATCCGCCAAAAGCTTCCAGTTCGGTGACAATAACGAGGTCAACATCGAACAGACGGAGGTGGGCGTCGACAACAAAGCGACGGTCACCCAGCACGGTAACGAGAACTACGGCACCGCCGAACAGGTGCTGCACAACGGTGCCCGGATGGACATCAACCAGAACGGCGACGGCAACTATGCCTATGGCGACCAGCGCAACGGCCAGGGCGGCAACCTGAGCATCAACCAGTACGGCAACGGCAACGGCACCGAAGTCTGGCAAGAGACTCAGGTCGCCAGTCAAGCCACCATCAATCAATACGGGAACACCAACGAAACCATCGTCGACCAGAGCTTTGGCGATAACAACGTGGCTTCGGTGATGCAGGTCGGCAACCTCAACGCCATCTATGCCGACCAGTACGAATCCACCAACTCGACCCTGGCGCTGTATCAACAAGGCAACAGCAACGTGCATTTCACCTACCAGAACGGCACGAACCAGGTGCTCAACGTCAACACCACAGGTGACGGCAACAAGGTCTACGCCAGCAACTGGAAAGGCCCGCAGACCGGCGGCCAGTTCGGCAGCAACCAGCGTGCGACCATCAACCAGAACGGCAACGAGAACGTCGCCAACTTCACCCAGAACGGCATTGGCCAAATCGTCAAGACGAACCAGAACGGCACCGGCAACAAAACCACCATCAGCCAGGCCGATTCGTATAACGAGCTGTACTTCGACCAGAACGGCAGTGACAACATCCTGATCTCCGATCAACGCGGCGAGACCAACCTGGCCATCGGCAGCTCTACCGGGATAGGCAACAGCACCGAGTTCAATCAGGAAGGCAGCAGCAACCGCGCCTACACCGAGCAGGTGTACGGCAGCGACAACATGATCACCGTCAAACAGGCCGACACCATGAACGTGGCGTACGTGACCCAGGGCGGCACCGGCAACATCGCCAGCGTCGACCAAAGCGGCATGAACCAGACCGCTACCGTGCAGCAGTATGGTTCGGCCAACCAGGCAACCGTGCTGCAGCAGTAATCGTGCGACAAGTAGAACCGCGGCCTCGGGAGGGGGGCCGCGGTTTTTTTTTGTTGGATGGATTGAGGGAAAGGTTATTGGAGCGGTGCCTGGATCAGGCGAAATCCATTGAGTGGCATGGCTGCAGATTATTGGGCGGCTGGCGGGGCGCCATCGCTGGCAAGCCAGCTCCTACAGTTTGATTGGGTACATCTGCAAGATGTTGGTTGGCTGGTCGGCCGTCTTCGCGAGCAAGCCCGCTCCCACAGTTTGAGTGGCGTGTACCTGCGAGGGATTGG
>NZ_JAHBDR010000003.1:0-6620 GCF_019956575.1 Pseudomonas sp. A-R-19 | reverse complement strand
GACCATAGAGCGTTGGAACCACCTGATCCCATCCCGAACTCAGCAGTGAAACGATGCATCGCCGATGGTAGTGTGGGGTTTCCCCATGTGAGAGTAGGTCATCGTCAAGATTAAATTCCGAAACCCCAATTGCGAAAGCAGTTGGGGTTTTGTTTTTGCGCTCGAAAAAAGAGCCGAGCCAGCCAAGGTCAATTGTGAAAAAAATCACACGAACCAGGCTCCACGCTTTTGGTATGGTGCAGCTCATTTTTAATGGACTGAGTTTGCGCCCACGGATCGGCGTTCTTTTCAAAGAGTTGCTGTACAAGTGCCTGAACCGATACCGATCAAGGACCATGAAAAAGAAACACGCCTGGTCAACAAGAGACTCATGGCCTGCGCCCTGTTCGTTGCCGCCATTACCTGTGCGCTGGTGGTACGTCTGTATGTCCTGCAGGTAGTCGAGTTCGACTATCACTCCACCATCTCCGAAAACAACCGCGTCCACGTCCTGCCGATTACACCTACCCGCGGATTGATCTATGACCGCAACGGCGTACTCCTTGCGGACAACCGTCCTAGTTTCAACCTGACCATCACCCGCGAACTCGCCACCGATGTTAAAAGCGAGCTGGACGAAGTGGTCAATCTCCTGCACTTGCCCGCCGAAGACCGCTCGCAGTTCGACAAGGCGATGAAGCAGGCGCGTCACCCCTTCGTACCCGTGACATTGTTCTATGAGCTGAGCGAAGAACAGATAGCCGTACTCGCCGTCAACGAGTTCCGCTTGCCGGGTCTCGATGTCGAGCCACAGTTCGTTCGGCACTATCCGTTGGGCGCGCACTTCGCTCATTCGGTCGGCTACGTCGGGCGTATCAACGAAAAAGAGTCAAAGGCTCTGGATACGGTCGAGTACCGAGGCACCCAATCGATCGGCAAGACCGGCATCGAAAAGTTCTACGAGGCGCAACTGCACGGCCATGTCGGTTATGAGGAGGTCGAAACCAATGCTCAGGGACGTGTGCTGCGGGTGCTCAAGCACACTGACCCGGTGCCGGGCGAGAACATTGTCCTTAGCCTCGACGTCAAGCTTCAGGAGGCCGCCGAACAAGCCCTGGGTGATCGTCGAGGCTCGGTAGTCGCGCTGGACCCGTCGACCGGTGAAGTGCTGGCGATGGTCAGCAATCCGAGTTTTGATCCGAATCTGTTCGTCACCGGCATCAGCTCCAAGGAATACTCAACGCTGCGTGACTCCATCGACCGACCGCTGTTCAACCGTGTGCTGCGCGGCCTGTACGCGCCGGGTTCGACCATCAAGCCGGAAGTGGCGATCGCCGGCCTCGATACCGGTGTCGTCACGCCACAGACTCGTGTGTTCGACCCCGGTTACTACCAACTGCCGGATTTCGATCACAAGTACCGCAACTGGAACCACAGCGGCGATGGTTGGGTGGATATGGATGCGGCGATCATGCGTTCCAACGACACCTACTTCTATGACCTGGCACATAAGCTGGGGATCGACCGCCTGCACGACTACATGGCCATGTTCGGACTCGGTGAGAAAGTCTCCCTGGACATGAACGAAGAAGCCTCCGGCCTGATGCCATCCCAGGCCTGGAAGCGCGCCACCCGTCGTCAGGCCTGGTTTCCGGGCGAGACGGTGATTCTCGGCATCGGCCAGGGCTACATGCAGGTCACGCCGCTGCAATTGGCCCAGGCTACGGCGCTGATTGCCAACAAAGGCGTGTGGAATCGCCCGCACCTGGCCAAAACGGTGGATGGCGTCGCGCCGGTGGATGAGCATCCCGTGCCGAACATCCTGCTCAAGGATCCGCGCGACTGGGAGCAGGTCAATCATGGCATGCAGATGGTGATGCATGATGCCCGCGGGATTGCCCGGGCCGCAGCGGCAGGGGCGCAGTATCGTATTGCCGGCAAGAGTGGTACCGCGCAGGTCGTGGCGATCAAGCAGGGCGAACGTTACAACCGCGAGAAAACCCGCGAGCGTAACCGCGACAATGCCTTGTTCGTCGGTTTCGCCCCGGCCGAGCACCCAAAAATCGTGATCTCGGTGATGATCGAAAACGGCGAGGCGGGCGGTCGTGTCGCCGGACCGGTCGTACGGCAGATCATGGACGCCTGGCTACTCGATCAGGACGGGCACCTGAAGCCGCAGTACGCCGCGCCGAGCAAGGCGCCGGGCGATTCCCACGTCTGAATCAGCAGGGCTTCACAGCACAGGCTCACGGATGCTGAGCATGTGCTGGAAGCTCTCGAGGAACACCGTTTCGGCCTGGCTCATCTTCTGTTCGCGATTCCACAACAGCTGGATATCGAAATCCACCACCCCGTCTTCCGGTGGCAAGCGCCAGAGCAGGCCTTGCTCGACATCCCGGTGCACCAAATGCGTGGGCAAGGCGCCAATGCCGTAACCTGCACAGATCAGGCGGTAAATTTCTTCGAAACTGGTGGATGATGCGACGATCTTACCGGTGAAACCTTGCTGGTCGCGGAACAGCGTCAAGGGTGAAAGATTGCCGCCCAATTGATCGCTGGTGAAGCTGACGAAATTTTCCGCAGCGAGCTGCTCCAGGGTCAGGTTCTCTTGCCCGAACAACCGATGCCGCTGACCGCAAAAGTAAGCGTAGGTCTCGCGAAACAGCACCCGTTGTTCCAGCCGTGGCTGTGGCAAACGGCACAATCCGACGCCGATCGTCGCAGTCTTTTGCAGCAGCGAGCTGATGATGTTCGAACTGCCCATCACCTCGACTTCCAGCTCGATTTTCGGGTGGGTTTCATGGAAGTCAGCGAGGAAATCATCGTAATGCCGAGCCTGAACACCGCTGACGGTGAGAATACGAATCTTGCCCACCAAGTCGTCATGACGGCTCTCCACCACTGTCCCCAGGCGTGAAATATCACCGTAGATATCCGCCGCTATGCGCAGGACTTCTTCCCCGGTTTCCGTCAGTTCAAAGCGTCGCCCACTGCGGGCAATCAACACACATTCCAGTTGTTCTTCCAGGCGTTTCAGCGCCTGGCTGACGGCCGACTGGGTGATGTGCAGTCGCGCGGCGGCACGACTCATGCTGCCCTCCTGGCCGATGACCAGATAGGTGCGCAGCAGGTTCCAGTCGAGGCGGTCATTGAGAAAGCGCCGGCCGACCCAAGGGTTGGAAGTGGAGGGCATAAAACCTCATGCAGTAGCAGCGCTAATAGTAAAGATAAGAATTTGAAAATTGACTAATCCTGGCACGGAAGCGATAAAGCCCACAAGCGCCACAGAGCGCAACCGTCACCCTCAACACCTGCCCAAAACTATAAGTACACAGGGTCCTTGTATGCACACTACCGCCCAACCGCGCCGAGCCGCGGCCGCTGCCTTCATTGGCACGACCATCGAGTTCTACGACTTCTACATCTACGCCACCGCGGCGGCATTGGTGCTCGGGCAAGTATTCTTCCCCAGCAGCGACCCGGTCATGAGTACCCTCGCCGCGTTCGGCAGTTTCGCTGTCGGCTTCATTGCCCGTCCCATGGCCGGCATGGTGTTCGGTCATCTGGGCGATCGTCTCGGGCGCAAGAAAATGCTGCTGGTGACCATGGCCCTGATGGGCATCGCCACCGCCGGGATTGGCCTGTTGCCGAGTTATGCCAGCGCCGGTATCTGGGCACCCATCGGGCTGATCGTCCTGCGTGTGATCCAGGGCATCTCGGTCGGTGGCGAGTGGGGTGGGGCGGTGCTGATGGCCAGCGAGCATGCGCCGGCCAAGCGCAAGACGTTCTATGCCTCGTTCGCCCAACTCGGCAGCCCGGCCGGATTGTTGCTGGCCCTGATCGCTTTCCGTCTGGTGACGTCCCTTGAGCCAGAGGAGTTCCTCGCTTGGGGTTGGCGCCTGCCGTTCCTCGCCAGCGGCGTGTTGATGATGGTCGGCCTGTTGATCCGTTCCGGGGTTCACGAGTCGCCGGAATTCGCCAAGGTCCAGGACAATAACGAAACCGCCAAGTATCCGGTGATGGAGGTGATCCGCACCTGCTGGCGGCAGATCCTGTTCGCCGCCGCGGCGGTGACCATCGGCTCGGCCGGGTTCTTCTTCACCAATACTTTCATGATTACCTACGTCACCCAATACCAGGGCATTGCCCGGTCGACGATTCTCGATTGCCTGTTTCTGGTGACCGTCATCCAGTTGCTCTCGCAACCGGTCTCGGCGCTGCTGGCTGAACGCATTGGCGAAGCGCGTTTTCTCAAGATGGTCGCGCTGCTGTGCATGGTCACCCCGTATCCGATGTTCCTGTTGGTCGGCACGCAGAACATTCTGTTGATGACCCTCGGCATCGCCTTGGCCGTGGTGATTCTCTCGGCGCTGTACGCGGTGATCGCCGGCTACATGACCCAGGCCTTTCCGGTGCACCTGCGCTACTCGGGCATTTCCATCGCTTATCAACTGGCTTGCGCCGTGGCCGGGGGCACCACGCCGCTGATCGGCACCCTGCTGGCCAGCAAGTTTTCCGGACAATGGTTGCCCCTGGCGGTGTTCTTCACCTTGCTCTCGGCCCTGTCCCTGATCGGTGTTTGCGGCCTGGCCCGCCTGCGCGCCAACCCGGTCGTCACCCACGCTGCTAAAGAGGTGTATTCGTGAGTAAACCTGCACACATCGACCCGGTTGAATGGCAAGCCCGTTGTGAACTGGCGGCACTGTATCGACTGGTTGCGCACTTTCGCATGACCGACCTGATCGACACCCACATCACCCTGCGAATTCCGGGACCTGAACACCACTTCCTGATCAATCGCTACGGGGTGATCTTTGACCGTATGCGCGCCTCGGACCTGGTGCGCATCGATCAGGAAGGGCGGGTGGTCGATCCAGAGTACGCAGGCCATCGGGTCAACGCAGCAGGCTTCGTGATTCACTCGGCGATCCACATGGCGCGCCCGGACTTGAACTGCGTGATCCACACCCACACCGCGGCCGGCATGGCGGTTGCGGCACAGAAGCAAGGCTTGCTGCCGATCAGCCAGCACGCGCTGAAGTTCTACGGCAAGCTGGCCTATCACACCTACGAGGGCATCGCGCTGTCGCTGGATGAGCGCGAGCGCCTGATTGCCGACCTCGGTCCGCACCGGGCGATGATCCTGCGCAATCACGGCCTGCTGGTTGGTGGTTCGGGGGTTGCCCAGGCGTTCCAGGAAATCCACTTCCTGGAGCGCGCCTGTCAGGCCCAGGTGCAGGCCCTGGCCGGTGGTTCGGCATTGCATTACCCGTCACCGCAAGTGTGCGCGCACACTGCCGAGCAGTTTGACCGTGATGAGCAGGACAATATCATCGACCTGGCCTGGGAGGCCGCCCTGACCCTGATCGAATCCCAGCGCGAGTCCTATCTGTCATGAACACTGTGGTTCTGTTGTCCCGCGACACCTTGCTGCTCAAGCAATTGCAGGCCGCGTTTGCCCGCAGCGCGCCGCAGCTCACTGCCGTGCTGGCCGACGATTCCCGGGCAGCCGATGCGCAGATGGCGGCGTGCTGGTTTCCGTTGCCGGGCAGTCTCGGCGAGTTGCCGAACCTGCAGGTGATTCACTCCGTGGCCGCCGGCATCGATCACCTCGATCACGACCCGTCGTGTCCGGATCTACCGATCTGCCGCGTGGTCGACCCGGGCCATCGCCAGGGCATGACCGAGTACGTGCGTTGGGCGGTGATTCACTATCATCGTGGTTTCGACCAAGTGCTGTCGCAGCAACCGAAACAGCACTGGGAGCGGCCGCTGCAACGGGCGGCGGGGCAGTTCAAGGTTGGTGTGATGGGGCTCGGCTCGCTGGGCAGCGCAATTGCCCTGGATCTGGTCGCGGCGGGCTATGACGTGCGCGGCTGGGCGCGGCGCAGCAAGGACTTGCCGGGTGTGCGCACGTTCGCCGGAGCGGAGGCGTTGAACCCGTTTCTCGACGGCGTCGAGTTGCTGATCAACCTGCTACCGCTGACCAGTGAAACCCGCGGCATCCTCGGCCGTGCCACTTTCGGACAGCTCGCCAACGGTGCGGCACTGGTCAACTGTGGGCGCGGCGCTCATTTGAATATCGATGACCTCGAACGGGCCTTGGCGAAAGGGCAATTACGCGGTGCCTTGCTGGATGTCTTCGAGCAGGAACCGCTACCGGCCGATCACCGGCTGTGGACGATGCCCGGCGTCACCATCACCCCGCACATGGCCTCGGCGGCTTCCCATGACTGTATTGCCGAACAAGTAGCGGAGAACTTCCGTCGATTGAATACCGGCGAACCGTTATTGAACTGTGCCGACCGATTACTGGGTTATTAAGCCAACCGCTATCCCGTTAAAAATGGATCTTCACGCAATCCCGGAAAACACTGATTACGCAATATCTGTAGGAGCTGGCTTGCCAGCGATGGTCGTTAACGATAACGCGTGTAAGCCGGATAAACGCGGCGCACTGGAGTCCATCGCCGGCAAGCCGGCTCCTACAGGGTTTGGAGCTCACGCGGTCTCGTGTAATTGGATGGACTCGCCCAAGCCGAGGCGTCAATGCGCCACGGTGGCAGTCTAAACAGCCAACGACAGCGAGGGCGAGTCCATGAAAAATCATAGTTCGTTTGATCAATCCGTGTCTTCTTCCG
>NZ_JAHBDR010000002.1:0-7376 GCF_019956575.1 Pseudomonas sp. A-R-19 | reverse complement strand
TCAGCCCCGCACTATGTCCTGCCTCATCGGCGAGAGGAGCGTATTTATCCTCGCGCCATCCGGCTCAAATCACCGAAGTATCCGATCAGAAATAAAAATGCCAGTCAGCTTAACTGACTGGCATTACGCTCCAGAGGCGCCCTTTTTCGGTCTTTCATTACTGTTGGTTCTGCCCCGTCACCACTAGCGGCACCTCTGCCCGACGCAAGTCCAGCGGGGGCAACTTGGTAGGCTGACTCAAGCCCTGCAGCACCTTGGCATCGTAATCGTAAATGTCGGGCTTGAACGTCACTCGCCCGTCAGTGCTCAGGTCCACGGTCCAGTAAGCCAACAGCACCGGCACTTTCACCGGCAGCAGGACGTTCTCGGTCCTGCCATTGGCCAACTGCTTCTGAATGCCGGCGCTGTTCCAGCGCACCGGGTCGTTGAACAGCAACTCGACCAGTTGCAACGGGTTTTCCACGCGGATGCAACCTGAACTGGTGGCCCGTACCGTTTTGGCAAACAGCTCGCGGTGCGGCGTGTCATGCAGGTAAATCGCATAGTCGTTGGGGAAGCGGATCACCACCTGCCCCAGCGAACTGTCGGGCCCGGCATCCTGACGCAGGTGGATGCCTCGCGGATTGCTCCAGTCAACGTCCGACGGATTGAGCACATTGCCTTCGCGATCAAGCACGCGAATCCGGTTGGCCGCCAGATAGCCCGGATCGTTCTGGACTTTCGGAATCACGTCCTGCTTGAGGATGGTCGGCGGCACGGTCCAGGTCGGGTTGAACGTGATGTAGGTGATTTCGGCCTGGAACACCGGTGTACTGCGCACCGGCTTGCCGACCTGCACCCGCGAATGCCAGATCGGCAGGCCGTCGCGGTACATCGCCACCTTGTAGCCGGCGATATCGACGATCACGAACGTGCCCTGGAGTTTGTACAACAGCCAGCGGGCGCGCTCCATGTTGACCCGCACCTGATCGATCCGCGCCTCGACAGGCACGTTCAACGCCGCCAGCGTCGCCGCCCCGGCCACGCCATCGGCCCCCAGGTATTGCTCGACCTGATACTTCTTCACCGCGGCAATGACCTTGTCGTCGTAACCGGCCTTTTTCGACAGGTGCGCGTCCAGGTAACCGCCCGCCACCAGGCGCGCACGCAATTGTGCGACCGCCACCCCGTCCATGCCGGGCTTGAGTGATTGCCCTTCGGTGACTTTCGGCCAGCCGCCCGCATCACGGATCTGGCGCAAACGGGCCAGGCCCTCACGCAAATTGCGGTAAATCGCTTCTTGAGGAGGCGCATCGGCGAATGCTCGAGCCACGTCATGGGCATCGAGGGCGGCGAACAGGGCGTTCATGTCTTCGCGGGCAGCGCCGCCGGCCGGGTCGAAATTCCAGTGAATGTCCAGCCGCGACGGATCGACCTTGCCCCGCCGCAGTTGCAGCAGTGCGGTGATGAATGTGCGGGTCGCCGCCATGTCGAACATCGCCCGCTGCGCCGTGGAAGGCATGGCGGCCACCAGCGATTCATGGGCCTGGGCCAGTTCGGAGATGCGAAAATCCGCCGGGTTCAGCCCGTCGATCCGGGTGTCTTCGAGGCTCTTGAGCAACTGGGCCACGTCACGATCATCCGTCCACGCGGCGCGATAGTTACGATGCATATAGAAATCCAGCACCACCCGGCTGACATCCACCCGTTGCTGGCGCCTGGCCGTGAGCAACGGCGGAAAGGCCGAGCGCAGCGGCTCCAGCGATGCCTGAATCGCCTGGCCGACCGCATCGTCGGGCGCCGCGGCATCTATTCCGCTGCTTGCCGCAGATACCGGCTCAATCGGCGACGTTTGCCCAACCGCCACACCGCTGATCAGAAAGCCCATAAAAAACATGCGGCTTATGACGAATGACCTTGTTAATTGCACCATGGATAATCCTTAATCCTCCGTTTCAAACGGCTAGCTTTCCGCTCACTGCTAGCTAGACTCGAAATTATCATGATGAGACCCGACTATGGCGCTAAACCGCTTTGGCCTTTTATTTGCCATTTTACTGACGTGCCTTTCAGTACCGTCAGCCTACGCCGATTCGCTTGAAAACGCGCTGGTCAAAGCAGCACCAGACGCCGATGCCAAAGTGATTGCCCTGGCCGTTCGCGCAACCCAATGCAGCCGTGCCCAAGGTATCGCCCCAGCCCAAAGACTGGCGGTGATCGATTATTCCCTGCCCTCGACCGAACAACGTCTGTGGGTCTTCGACCTTAAACGACGCAAGTTGCTGTTTCACGAACTGGTCGCCCATGGCCGCAACAGCGGCGAAAACATGGCGACGCTGTTCTCCAACCGCAACGAAAGCCACGCCACCAGCCTCGGCCTGTTCCGCACACAAGAGAGCTACAGCGGCCAGAACGGTTACTCGTTGCGCATGGAAGGCCTGGAGCCTGGCTTCAACGACAACGCCTATGACCGCGCCATCGTCATCCACGGCGCGCCCTATGTCAGCCCGGTGCTGGCCCGCGCCAATGGCCGGATCGGCCGCAGCCTGGGTTGCCCGGCGGTTCGGCCGGCGATTGCCCACCGCCTGATCGATTCGATGAAGGACGGGCAGTTGCTGTTTTCCTACTACCCGGACCAGCGCTGGTTGAAGTCGTCCTCCTACATCAACTGCGGCGGCGACACCGTGGCCTCAAGGGAAAAGTCCACTTCAAGCCAGAAAGCAACATCCAACCTGTCAAAACTGTAATCCCCGCCTCAGCCTGCTGAAAGGCACCTCCCGCTAGCCTCGTCGACACGTTCAACAGGCTGACGGCGGAACAGACGGCATGCACTCCCACACTTCAAGACGCACCTTCGTCAAAGGGCTGGCCATCGGCGGGCTCTTCGGCGGTCTCGGGTTATGGCGCACGCCGGCCTGGGCGATCAGCAGTCCCGGCGAACAGCAGGTGTTGGCCGGTAATGATTTCGACCTGTTCATCGGCCAATCCCCGGTCAACTTCACCGGCAGCCCACGCACCGCGATGACCATCAACGGCGGCATCCCCGGCCCGCTGCTGCGCTGGCGTGAAGGCGATACGGTGACGCTGCGGGTACGCAACAGACTCAAGGACAGTACCTCCATTCACTGGCACGGCATCTTGCTGCCGGCCAACATGGACGGCGTACCGGGCCTGAGCTTCAAGGGCATCGAGCCGGGCGGCCTGTACGTCTACCAGTTCACCGTGCGCCAGAACGGCACCTACTGGTATCACAGCCATTCGGGGTTCCAGGAACAATCCGGCGTGTACGGCCCGCTGATAATCGACGCCAAGGACCCGGAGCCGTTCCAGTACGACCGCGACTACGTGGTGATGCTCAGCGACTGGACCGACGAAGACCCGGTCGGCCTGATGAAGACCCTGAAAAAGCAGTCCGATTACTACAACTTCAACAAACGCACCGTGGGCGACTTCATCCACGATGTCAGCGAAAAAGGCTGGGGGCCGACCGTCGCCGATCGCACGATGTGGGCCGAGATGAAGATGAACCCCACCGACCTCGCGGACGTCGGCGGCGCCACTTACACCTACCTGTTGAATGGCCAGGCGCCGGATTCGAATTGGACCGGGGTGTTCCGCCCAGGGGAAAAGCTGCGGCTGCGCTTCATCAACGGCTCGGCCATGACTTACTTCGACGTGCGCATCCCCGGCCTGAAAATGACCCTGGTCGCCGCCGACGGCCTCTACGTCAAACCGGTGAGCGTCGACGAGTTTCGCATTGCCGTGGCGGAAACCTTCGACGTGATCGTCGAGCCGAGCGAAGCGGCCTACACCCTGTTCGCCCAAGCGATGGATCGCACCGGCTACGCACGCGGCACCCTGGCGCTGAAAGCCGGGCTGGTTGCGCCGCTGCCACCACTGGACCCACGCCCCCTGGTGACCATGGACGACATGGGCATGGCCGGCATGGACCACGGCAGTATGGCGGGTATGGATCACAGCAACATGGCCATGGGCGACATGCCCGACATGCAGTCCCACCCGGCCTCGGAAACCGACAACCCGCTGGTGGATATGCAAGCGATGTCCACCTCAGCGAAACTCGACGACCCTGGCATGGGCCTGCGCAACAACGGGCGCCGCGTGCTCACCTATTCCGACCTGCGCAGCACTTTCGAAGACCCGGACGGCCGCGAACCTGGCCGCACCCTCGAACTGCACCTGACCGGGCATATGGAAAAATTCGCCTGGTCATTCAACGGCGTGAAGTTCTCTGATGCAGAACCGCTGCGCCTCAAGTACGACGAGCGGCTGCGGATTGTGCTGGTCAACGACACGATGATGATGCACCCCATCCACCTGCATGGAATGTGGAGCGACCTCGAAGACGAAAACGGCCAGTTCATGGTGCGCAAACACACCATCGACATGCCACCCGGTTCCCGGCGCAGCTATCGGGTCACTGCCGATGCGCTCGGCCGCTGGGCCTATCACTGCCATCTCCTGTACCACATGGAAATGGGCATGTTCCGTGAAGTTCGCGTGGAAGAATGAGGCGCACCCCATGATTCGATTCACCCCGTTTTTCTTAGCCCTCGCGACCTCGACGGCGATGGCCGCCAGCGATGACATGCAAGGCATGGATCACAGCCAGATGGACCACGGCCAGATGCAAGGCATGGACGAAGGCCAGATGCAGCCCGCCGCCCCCAGCGAAAGCCGCACGCCGATCCCGCTGCTGACCGATGCCGATCGCGCTGCGGTGTATGTCGATCCCGCCGGTCACCGCGTACATGACAGCACGCTCAATAGCTTTTTCCTCGCCGACAAACTCGAATGGCAAGACGCCGATGACGGCAGCACCCTGGCCTGGGATTTGTCCGGCTGGATCGGCGGTGACATTGATCGCCTGTGGCTGCGCTCCGAAGGCGAACGCAGCAACGGCGTGACCGAAGACGCGGAAATCCAGGCCTTGTGGGGCCACGCCATTTCCCCATGGTGGGACGTCGTCAGCGGCGTTCGCCAGGACTTCAAACCCGGCGCCCCGCAAACCTGGGCCGCGTTCGGCGTGCAAGGCATGGCGCTGTACAACTTCGAGGCCGAAGCCACGGCCTTCATCGGCGAAGGCGGCCAGAGCGCCGTGCGGCTGGAGGGCGACTACGACATCCTGCTGACCAACCGGCTGATCCTGCAGCCGACCGTCGAACTCAACGCCTACGGCAAAAACGATGCGCAACGGGGCATCGGTTCGGGGCTGTCCAACACCGAAGCCGGCCTGCGCCTGCGCTACGAAATCCGCCGGGAATTCGCGCCCTACCTCGGCGTGACCTGGAACCGCACCTACGGCAACACCGCCGACTACGCCAACGACGAAGGCGAGGACCGCAGCGAAACCCGCCTGGTGCTCGGTGTCCGGCTGTGGTTCTGAACAGACTTACCTCAAACCAATAACAACCGCTTCAAGCGGTAAAGGACCTTGCATGCGCCTCATCAAACCCACCGCTGCCGTCATCGTGCTGATCACTGGCCTGCTCATGAGCAGCCTCGCTCAAGCGCACCCAAAACTGCTCGCCTCCACCCCAACGGAAGGCGCGGAAGGTGCGCCTCCCGACAAGATCGAACTGCACTTTTCCGAAAACCTCGTCACCCAGTTTTCCGGGGCAAAACTGCTGATGACCGAAATGTCCGGCATGGTCCACGCCCCGATGCCGGTCAAGGCCAAAGTCAGCGGCGGCAGTGATCCGAAGACCATGTTCATCACTCCGACAGCGCCCTTGACTGCCGGCACCTACAAGGTTGAATGGCGCGCGGTGTCGTCGGACACCCACCCGATCACCGGCAACGTCACGTTCAAAGTGAAATGATCGATGAGCGACTCGGCCAACGTCGTGCTGCGGTTTGTGTTGTATGTGGATTTGATGCTGTTGTTTGGCGTGGCGCTGTTCGGTCTGTACAGCTTTAAAGGACAGGAACGGCTATCCGGGACGGTATTGCCCTTGCGCCGATTGTTGACGGCAACAGCCGGCCTCGGCGCGCTGCTGTCCATCGCCGGCATGGTGCTGATGGTCCGCGCCATGAGCGGCGAATCAGACATAACCGAGCTGCGCCCTCACCTCGAGATGATGCTGTTCGAGACAGACGTCGGGATGGCCTGGGCCGTGCGGATGACTGCGTTAGCCGTCGCAGGTTTGGCGTTGATGTTTAACCCTCGCGCCCCCGGCATCAGCCTGGTGATCGCCGCCACTGCCGGCGGCATCGCCCTCGCCAGCCTGGCCTGGAGCGGGCATGGCGCCATGGACGAAGGCAGCCGTCGTTACTGGCACTTCACCGCAGACATCCTGCACTTGCTGGTGGCAGGCGCCTGGCTCGGCGCGTTGCTTGCGATTGGGTTGATGGTGCAAATCCGGGCGCTGCAAACCGAAGTGCACATTCGCTTGCTGGCCCGTGCGGTCAAGCGATTCGAACTTGTCGGTGCGCTGATCGTAGCGATCATCACCGTGACCGGGGTGGTGAACTACCTGTTCATCGTCGGGCCGCAGCTCGATGGTGTTCTACTCAGCCACTACGGAATTCTACTGGCGATCAAAGTGCTGCTGTTTGCCGGGATGCTGGTGTTGGCGGCTTTGAACCGCTTTCAGCTTGGGCCCTTGCTGGAGCGGACATTGCGAGAGGGCCAACATCGCATGGCGGTCCATGCACTTCGGCGCAGTGTGCTGGTGGAAATGGCCGCGGCGGTGTTGATTGTGGCGGTGGTGGCGTGGCTGGGGACCTTGAGTCCGGAAGTGGAATGAGCCGTTTCAGGGGGCGTTGATTTTTCACACCGGTGAAAAAACGGCACCTTCCGGTGCCGTTCGAATTTCACACTCCTGCTTTAACTTATCTTGCCCAGTGTCCCGGCCTTGTCACAGAGGTGCACCAGGCTACGGCGGGAAATGCCGAGGGCCGTTTTAAGTTTGAGGTGATATCCCCAAAAATCACTCCAACTTCATCAGCCCATACGCAATGAATCCCCAAACAGCAATGCCAACCAGCATCACCGCTTTGATTTTCAAAAGACGCTTTAGATGTGGGGGAAAGTTTTTAATATCCTCGGGGTCCAGCTCGCCAATGCGGATTGAAACCCTTGGCATAGTCACCATCCCGGCGATTTTTGCTATCAGCAAGAGGCCCCCAAACCACCCCTGCTGCCGCAAACCTGGCCCCCAGGAGTGGACATAACGACTATTTTTCAAGGCCTCCAGCATGGCATCAAGGTAACGCCATCTGAGATACAGACTGTATGCAGTGCTCGCAATGGCAAGCAAGATCGGACCGGCTAGAAGCCAAAAAGCTAGCCAGGACATCCAAAACCCCTTTCCCATCATGGATGGGTTTTCTCGTATAAAATTTCACCCATTAACTCCCCCCCATCCCCCATG
>NZ_JAHBDR010000001.1:0-9234 GCF_019956575.1 Pseudomonas sp. A-R-19 | reverse complement strand
TGGCTGACACACCGCTTTCGCGAGCAAGCCCGCCCCCACAAGGGGATTTTCATTGGGGCTCGGTCGTGCATAGGGACCGCCACGCCGCTTGCGCCAGCATGTCCCGGTACGCCTTCGGACTACCCTTGACCCGGCCCGACAACCAGGCGCGGCAGTAACTGTCTGCCTGGCCGATGATCAACGACAGCATCAATTCCCCCGGAAAACTCCCCAGTTCATCGCCGTGAGCGCCCAGCCATGTCAGCAACTGCTTGTTGCGCGCCTTGTTGCGGGTGGCGAGTTCGTCCTTGAACGGCCCCTTGGTGACGGCAAACCGTGCGTGGTACTGGAACCGTGCCCACTCCGGCTGGCTGTCGACCCAATCCACATAGCTGTGCACCAGCGCGTGCACCCCCGCTTGTGTGGTTTGGGCCTCAGCCAGGTAGCTGTCACGCAATCGGGCCTGATCGTCGAGGGCGGTAAAAAACAGCGCCGCCACCAGCCCTTCCTTGTTGCCGAAATGGTGATAGATCGCGCCGACACTGGTGTCGCATTCGGCGCGAATCATTTCGATGGTCGTGGCCTCGATCCCCTGTTCGTTGAACAGGCCGAGGGCCTTTCTGAAGATGTCGCGCTTGAGTTCGGCGCGTCGTCCGGGGTAACAGCGTTCGAGCAGATCGGCGGTTTCCATGCAGAAAAACAATCCAGAAAGTCATCTATGGAGGCTGGCCGTGGCCAGCGAACTATTCGCGCTAGGTTGACAGATTTCTCCTCGACAGAATACTGTTCCGTTACAGAATAATATTCTGTAACGGAGCAATATTCTGCAAACCGACATCCTCAAGAGGCAAAAAAATGAGTCAGTTCCTCAGCATGTTCAACAGCGCAGGGCCAGAAGCGTTCAGCAAAATGGCCTGCCAGGTGGCGCCCTACTTCTCCACCATCAACCCGCTGGTCAAGGATTTGCGCAAAGGCAGCGCCACCGTGCACGTGCCATTTGCCCGGGAGATCACCAATCATTTGGGTACGGTGCATGCGATCGCCATGTGCAACGCCGCGGAACTCGCCGCCGGGATGATGACCGACGTGTCAATTCCCGCCGGCGCGCGCTGGATTCCCAAAGGCATGACCGTGGAATACCTGGCCAAGGCCAAGAGCGATGTGACGGCGATAGCCGAGGGAGATGCAGTGGACTGGACCACCGAAGGCGACAAGATCGTGCCAGTGGACATTCACGATGCCGAAGGCAAGAAGGTGTTCACGGCGCGGATTACCATGAATGTGAAGCTGGCGTGAAGACTGACCGCCGTTAAATGTGGGAGCGGGCTTGCTCGCGAAAGCGGTGTATCAGTCGCCCATATGTTGGCTGACAAACCGCCTTCGCGAGCAAGCCCGCTCCCACAGGTGGAGTTATGGTGTGTGGGAAAGTGTGCTCAGACCAGCCGCAATCGAGGTCCGCTAGCCGGTACGGCATCTTCCCCGAGCCGCTCCCGCACAAACTCCTGGGCCTTGCGCGTCAACTGGTCCAGATGCCGGTCGCGCTGTTTTTCCGCATCGGTCATGGCCCGTTTTCCGTGTTTTTGCAGCAGGTAGGTATGAATCTGCCGCACTTCCAGCGAACTGTAGATCGACGCCACATCCAGCAACGCCATCAAGCCATCGGTGACGTGATCGCGGGTGTTCATCAACACCTGGGTCGCACGCACACCCACCACCTCAAAGCCCATCGCCTCGAAATACGGCACCTTGGCCACCGCGCAAGTCAGCTCGGCATGGGGATAGCGGCCGACCATTTCCCGCAGCATCCGCCGGGCCACGCCCTGGCGCCGATACTCGCCCTGCACTGCCATGTACGCCACGCCGCATGCCTCGGGATCGTCCTGCACCGGCAGGTACAGCACAAAGCCGATCACCTTGTCCGGGTCGTCTTCGTCAGTGGCAACGATCAGCTCGACGGCAATGCCCTTTTCACCGTTCAGCGCCTGCAGATACAGGTGCACCTCATAGCCAATCGCGTATTGATAAAGGTTGTACAGCAGGTTGCTGGGCGGGATCGCGACCATACTGATGTCGGTCAGGTTGTCGACCACCATTTGCAGGATCTGGCTATTGATGTGCTCGGGGCACGGGGTCTTGAAATGGCTGATCAGGGGCATTGCGGTGACAGGCTCTAAAGGTCGAGGGCCGCCTATGATAGCGCGCCTGATACCCGCGGTCCGCTGTATTACCCCTGCCGTCGAGGCGTTGCGTGCTCGAGGCTGACAGCAGTGAAGCAGGCACACTTTGTGCTGGGCGAGCCGGCGTTTTCGCTAATCGCGCCGATAGCGTCCACCACCACGCCGATCAGTGGCATGGGTGGGGAAAATGGGTGGGTGAAGGCCCCCGATTTTGAGGATTCCCACCCACTGCGGCGCGATCACCACAGCCTTAAACCTTTTGATACAAATCAAACTTCCACCTTCTCCAAGCCTCCCCTCGTTTGGCGCACCTCTTGCATCGACCGCTTTGCGAACGTCAGCCACACCGGCGCGCCCCGAGGGAAACAAGATGAAAAGCCTGCCTGCCCCCAAATCGCTCTGTTTTTTCAGCAAACCGGGCATCGCCGCTGTGATGTTGATCAACGTCAGCTTCGGCAACGCCAACGCCGTACCGCTTGACGATGTCAACCAACCCCCACCGACCGACCCCTCGGCGTACTCCAACCCTGCGGCCGACCCCAAGGCCGCACTGGATGCCATATTGACCTTGCCACCCTCTAACCAGGGTTCCATCGCCTATCCCAACGGTGTGTATGGCAACCGCGGCACGCCAACAGCCGATAACGTGCTGCCGCCAGCCCTGCAGACTTCGTTCAAGATCCCCACCAATGGCAAGCCCAGCCCATTGTTCGGGGCGCAGCCGTACACTCAGCAACTGCTGCTGTTCGAAGAATTCGGCACGGAAAAGCTCGACCCGACACTGCCCGCGCCGCCCCTGACCTTCCCGGTTCCGACCGTCGGCCCCGCGCCCAATCAGGACCCGAACAGCATCGCCCGCAGCGGCCCTTCGGCCACGGCGCTGGAAGCCTTTATGCGCCAGCCGGGGCTGTACCCGTTCCCGTCACAGTATTCCAACGTACTGGACCGCAACCCGTGGAAAGCGCAGATCGAAGCTTTCCTCAACCGCCAACCTGTCGGCTCGCCGGCTGAAGGTCGTCCGCCAGGAAAAGGCTGGTCGCACCAGCGCTGGAACGAGTTCTACCCACAGGTCGCGTTCAAGACCGTGCAAGCGGGCGCCAAGCTCAACGGCGGCATGCGCGACCGCCGTCAGCTGCACAACTACGCCGTCGGTGAGTTCGGGCCTGGCGGGCTGTACTACCAGACCTCGGACATTCCGACCACGATAGGCACCACCAAAGGCATCGATACACGCTTTCACCCCAACATGCCGATCCAGAACCACAAGGCGCTATGGACTTTCGACGGCACCTTTCCGGTAAAACTGCTGATGGTGCGCTACGGTCAACCGACGCTGATGCGGCACTACAACGCCCTGCCGATCGATCCGGCGGCCAACATGGGGTTTGGCCTGCACACTATTACAACCCACGAACACAACGGTCACTCCCCGGCCGAAAGCGACGGCTTTGCCAATGCGTTTTTCTTTCCGGGCCAGTACTACGACTATCGCTGGCCGATGCAACTGGCCGGTTACGACACCATCAACACCAAGGCTGAAGACCCACGCGCGGCGTTCCCCTGCGCCCCGGGCGAAACCCTGTATGTCAACGACGCCACTCCGGGCCTGAAGACGTGCAACAACGGCAGCATCAAGATTCGTGGCGACTGGCATGAAACCATGAGTACCCACTGGTTCCATGACCACATGCTCGATTTCACCGCGCAGAACGTCTACAAAGGCAACGCGGTGATGATGAATTACTACAGCGCCCTGGACCGCGGTAACGAAGCCTTCCAGGACGGCGTCAATCTGCGTCTGCCCAGCGGTTCGGCGTTGCCTTGGGGCAACCGCGACTATGACGTCAACCTGATGATCGCCGACAAGGCCTGGGACGCCAATGGCCAACTGTGGTTCAACCCGTTCAACACCGATGGCTTCCTCGGCGATCAGATCCTGGTCAACTGGCAGTACCAGCCGCGCCTGAAAGTGCGCGCGCGCAGCTATCGCTTCCGCATCCTCAACGGCTCGGTGTCGCGCTACCTCAAGATCGCGCTGGTGCGTGAAGTCGCCGGCACCGGTGGCGAATTCCCCGGCCCGGCAGGTTCCGGCGTGTCGTATACCCGCGTGCCGTTCCACATGATCGCCAACGACGGCAACCTCATGGAACACGCCGTGCCGTTCGACGGCAGCATGGACCTGGACGGTGACGGCAATGTGCAGAACCACAACGCCATCCTGCCCACCATGGGCATCGCCGAGCGCTTCGACATCATCGTCAACTTCGCGAAAAACGGGATCTCTGTCGGCGACAAGCTGTACTTCGTCAACCTGATGGAGCACCAGACCGGCAAGCAGCCGGAAAAAACTCCGCTGAGCCTGGCCGACGTACTGTCCGAGAAGTACAAAGCAGTGCTCAAGCAAGGCAGCAAAGGGCTGGAATGGGACAAGGGCGACCCGGTGGTGGGCAAGTTCATGCAGATGGTGGTGCAGCCTTATGCCGGCCAGGACGTGAGCATGAACCCCGCCGACTACGAACCCGCCAAACCGGGTAAACCGGTGGGCAAGGTCATGATCCCGCTGACGATCAACCGCGACGACCCGGCGATGCAGGCCAAGCTCAAGGTGGCACGGCATCGCGAGTTCATCTTCGGCCGCTCCGACGGCACCGACGAAGCCCCCTGGACCATCAAGTCCGACGGTGGTCTGGGCTACAACATGGACCCACGGCGGATCAGCGCCGCGCCGCAACTGGCCAACGGTCCGACCGATGCCGGCTTCTCCGGCGACGGCACCCTGGAAGTGTGGAAAATCAAGAACGGCGGCAACGGCTGGAACCACCCGGTTCATGTGCACTTCGAAGAAGGCACCATCCTCACCCGCGACGGCAAGGCGCCGCCTGAATGGGAAAAATGGGCACGCAAGGACGTCTATCGCATCGGTGAAGGCATCGACAGTTCGACTGAGGTGGAAATGGCGATCCGCTTCCGTGAATTCGCCGGGACCTACATGGAGCACTGCCACAACACCCAGCACGAGGACAACTCCATGCTGCTGCGCTGGGATATCGAGCACCCTGGCCAGTTCCAGTTGATGCCAACGCCCCTGCCCGGCTGGGACGGCGTCAACTATGTGAACTCCGCCGCGCTGCCAACCTTCCGCAGTGGCGATACACGCAACAACGATGGCGACAACAAAAAACCAATCGCCAACCCCGACAGCGCCACGAGCAACGGCCAACCGGTGACCATCAACGTACTGGCCAACGACTCCGACCCTGACGGTAACGTGCCGCTTAAAGTGGTGGGTCTGGAGCAACCGGACTCCGGCAAGGGCAGCGTCAGCACCGATGGCACGCGCGTGATCTACACGCCACCGGCCACGGTCCCCGCACCGTTCACCGCGACCTTCACCTACAAGGCCGCCGATGCCAAGGGTGCGGAATCGACACCGGCAACGGTATCCGTGGCGGTCTCGGCAGCGGTGGTCGAGAACCTGATCGTTACCAGTGCTACCGTCACCGCCCGCAGCAACGGCCGCTACTACTGGGTGCTGTCCGGCACCACCTCGCGTGGCCCGGGCAACAGCATCACGGCGACTGCCACGACCACAACCGGTACGGTGAACCTTGGCACCGCCACCCTGACGCCTACGGCTACCGGCGCACGCTGGAACATAGCCGTGACGACCGTCGGCAGTCCGCCATCGACTAGCCCGACAGCGACCATCACATCAGCCTTCGGCAAAACCGTGACAGTGCCAGTGCACTAGAGCGGCTTGATCGGCGCCCGGTCCATGCAATGTGGACCGGGCGCTTTTTTTTGGGACTTTCACTGTTAACGATAATGCGTATGAACTGGATAAACGCAGCGCGCTTGAGTCCATCGCCGGCAAGCCGGCTCCTACAGGGTTTGAACGACACGCGGTGTCTTGTAGGAGCCGGCTTGCTGGCGATGGTCGTGAACGAAAACGCGTGTGACCTGGATAACCGCGGCGCATTTGAGGCCATCGCCAGCAAGCCGGCTCCTACAGTTTGGCGTTCACATCATTTCGACCCGGACGCGGCCCCTTGTAGGAGCCGGCTTGCCAGCGATGATCGTGAACGATAACGCGTGTGAAATGGATAAACGCAGCGCGCTTGGGTCCATCGCCGGCAAGCCGGCTCCTACAGGTATTGCGTTATCGGGGGTGTTTCCCGGGATTGTGTGAAGAACCTTTTTTGCGATGACTGTCAGAACCCGTTCGCGAGCAGGCTCCAGTCAGCGCTGCGGCGCCACCATCCGAAAGCGGATTTTGATCTCGTTGGACACCATGCTGTCCGCCAACTCACCCTCGCCTATCTTGAAGTCGTCACGCTTGAGCACCAGATCGCCAACGAAGATGCCTATGGAGCTCTCCGATTTCAGCTGCACAGGCACACTCACCTCCCGAGTGAGCCCGCGCAAGGACAGCTTTCCGGTAATGGTGTAGCGGTTATCGCCAAGGGCCTTGATGGACGTAGACTCGAAGGTCGCCACCGGATAGGTCGCGGTGTCGAACCACGCCGGTTTTTGCAGCTCGGTGTTGGCGTCGTCGCTGCCGGCTTGGATGCTGCTCAGGTCGATGGTCAGCGCGGCGTGGGCGGCACTTGGGTTATCGGTGTCGAAGTCGAGATTGGCCTCGAACTTGCCGAAGGTGCCGTAATTGCTGGACCCCATCTGCTGATAGGTGAAACTCAAGGTGCTGGCCTTGGCGTTCACCGCCTTGTATTCCACAGCCTCAGCGAACGGCGCCAGGCTGAACGGCACCAGGCCGAACACCAACGTGCCGGCCAGAGCGACGCAACGCGCGGATCTAAGGTTCATGACACTCTCCGGGAGGGCTCCCGTCTTGAGTTGGCGTGCCGCATACGAAGGCCGGTTCCAGATGGACTAAAGCAAACAACCGGCGTTTATTCCACTTCACGCGCTGATTTGCGACCACCTGCCACTGGCCGTCCGCGCTATCCGCACTCCCCGCGTTGCCACGCCCGCTGCAACAGTTCGATCACCTCGGCATCCCGGGTCTGGGAAAAGTCCACGTACCAATGGCCAATCGAGGTGAACCACTCGGGCATCAACGGGCAGACCAGTTCATCCACCTCGCTGCGCAGGGCCTCCACTGTCTCGATCGGCGCCACCGGCACCGCCACCACGATGCGCGCAGGCGCCTGCAGCCGCAGCGCCTGGATTGCCGCCCGCATCGACGCGCCAGTGGCCAGGCCGTCGTCGATCAGGATTACCACCTGATCCTTGAGTTGCACCGGCGGCCGTGTACCCCGGTAGACCTTCTCGCGGCGCAGCAGCTCACGGGTTTCCCGCTCAACCACGGCGTCGAACGCGGCGCGATCAATCGGGTGCACGCGCAGTGCCTCTTCGTTACGAATCTGGATTCCACCGCTGGCAATCGCGCCCATGGCGTACTCAGGGCGAGACGGCACGCCGAGCTTGCGCACCAGCATCAAGTCCAGGCGAACCTTCAGTGCCGTGGCCACTGCATAAGCCACCGGCACACCGCCACGGGGCAAGGCCAGAACGATGACGTCGGGGCGATTGGCGTAAGGCAGCAGCGGCTCGATCAAACGCCGCCCGGCCGCTGGCCGGTCTTGCAGGATGGAATGGGACAAGGGGCTCATCGGAAACCTCCCCAGGCGATTGCGCCTGTCTTTTTCAGTCACACCGTCCTTTTGTGGCGAGGGTTTTGTGGCGAGGGGGCTTGCCCCCGTTGGGCTGCGCAGCAGCCCCCAAAAATATCGCGATCAGTACAATTTTTTGCGAGCGCTTCGCACTCGAACGGGGGCAAGCCCCCTCGCCACAAAGTTCAGTGAACAGCATGCCCCTCCCGCTGCGTCCCGCCTACACCAACCGCTCGATCTTCTGATGTTGCCACACCAGCTTGTAATACAGCGTCTGCAACACCAGCATCCCCAGATACGCCACCGGAAACGCCATCCACACCCCTTGCAGCCCGAACTTCGCATCCAGCAGATACGCCGCCGGCAACTGAATCCCCACCACGCAGACAATGGAAATCGCCACCGGCACCATCACCGTGCCACTGGCGCGCATGATGCCGCCGATGATCGCCTGGAAGCCAAACACCAACAGGCTCCACAGCATGATGTGCAACAGGTGCTCGGCCATGTTGAGCGTCGCCTCTTCAGTGAGGAACGACGCCAGCAACCAGCTCGACAACAAGTACCCGAGCACCACCAGGCCACCGGTCAGACACACGTTGATCATCAGCCCGGTCTTCAGGATCGGCCCGATGCGCTCGATGCGCCCCGCCCCGATCGCCTGCGCCCCGAGGATCGAGGCCGTGATCGCAATCGACAGCGCCGGGAACTGCACGTAATTGACGATCTGCGTCACCGCGCCATACGCCGCCGTCGCCTGGGAACCGTGCTGGTTCACCAGCGCCAGAATCACCAGCTCCGACAACGACAACACCACCATTTGCAACCCGGTGGGCAAACCGATACGCAACACCTTGCCGAGAATCGCCATGTCCAGCTTCATCGCCGCAAAGAACTCGCGGTCCGGCGCCAGTGGATGGCCCTTGCCAATCAAGCGCCACGCCAGCAACCCCATCGCCACCAGGTTACCCACCAACCCGGCAATCGCCGCACTCTGAATGCCCATCGGCGCAAAACCCAACCACCCGCGAATCAACGCCGGCGTCAGCGCCAGCCCGACAATGGTCGACACCACCAGCGCCAACAACGGCGACAACGTATCGCTGACCCCGCGCAACAACTGCGTGAACAACACAAACACCAACAGCGACGGCATGATCCACAACATCACATGGGCATACGCCACCGCATCGTCCAGCACATCTGCCGGCGTCCCCAACCCCTCCAACGCCGACCGCGCAAACACACTGCCCACTACCGCCGCCACCAACCCGATCAACACCCCCAACAACACCGTCGCCCCGGCAATCGCCTTCACCAGATGCGTCTCCCGCGCCCCCCACGCCTGGCCGATCAACACCCCCGCGCCCGCACCGAGGCCGATCACCAGGGCGATGAAGAAAAACACGATGGGGAACATCCCCGACACCGCCGCCAGCGCCTGG